>NZ_JAQT01000032.1:0-89737 GCF_000524295.1 Shuttleworthella sp. MSX8B | reverse complement strand
AGAAGGGAGATCGTGTCTGATGGAAGGGGAAACAAGAAGGCAGGATTTGCTGAAACAGCTCCTTGAGAGCGCGGAGTCAGATGCGGCGAATGAGGAATTGCTGGATAAGTTGGTCGCGCAGAATCTCAGTGTAGATCTGAGCCAGGATGATGACTTTGAGACGAGAGGGCAGAAGGCGGCAGACGCGGTGGCAAAGTTCGCCGGAAGCTGGGCCTTTATTGTCAGTTTTATTCTTGTCCTGATCGGTTGGATGTGTATCAATCTTCTGTTGGCGTCTGGGGCATTTGACCCCTTTCCTTTTATTCTGCTAAATCTCGTTTTATCCTGTGTTGCCGCTGTCCAGGCACCACTGATTATGATGAGTCAGAATCGGCAAGAGGAGAAAGATCGGCAGCGGGCAGAGAATGATTATTACGTCAATCTGAAGAAAGAGCTGATTATCGGTGATCTCCACCGAAAGATTGATGACATTATCGACCGTCAAGAGAAACTTCAGAGAAGCCTGGAAGAATTGGAGAAGAAAGAGAATCGTTGACGTGTCAAAACCGATAGGAAAAAAGCATTTTACCGACAGATGAGATGTGGACAATTATCTAGAACTTCGCGGACCGGTCTGACTTTACAAAGATCGCGGAAATTGACGAGAATGCCTGGAGGATGATATGCGCCCGGGAGGAGAACTGATATAGCCATGAAAGAATGAAAGCTTTGATCCATCATGGGAGAAATCAGATGAAATCGTTATCCATGGATTCGCAGGCGACTGATGGACAGAAATAGAGAGTCAAGCTGCCATATGGAATTTAAGATGGATGGGGCATGGATTTTAAGCTGGAGAGAGTATGGAATTTAAGACGGATGGATCAGGGCTTTGGGGTTAACAGGCGGAAGTGATTTTTTCGGAAGGCAATGAGTCCGTTCGCCTGCATTTTACTGAGTTCCTTGGAAAGTGCCGTTCGGTCCAGATTCAGAAAATCGGCCAGCTGCTGCCGGTTGAAGGGAATATCAAATTCGCTGCTGCGCTTTTGCAGGGAAACATTGTTCAGATATCTGAGAATCTTCTCCCGCATTGTTTTTGACGCCAACAGGAAGCTACGGTTGGATAAGAGAATGTTCTTTTGCAGGGAGATCTTTAGCAGATTGACGGTGATCTGATGCAGAGCATGCGGGGCGGCGCAGGACCTGGACGCAATGATCCCGATTTCCAGAAAAATAACAGTGCTGGCTTCTCTGGCGATAATATCTACGGGGATGATACTTTGCGGGTTCATAGCGTATGCTTCCGCGAAGAAATCCCCCCTTGAAAAGGCGGTCAGGATCATACGGTTGCCCCAGGCGTCATTTCTTTCTACGATGACGCTTCCCTGTAAGATCAGGCCGATAAAGCCGGTTGAAGAGCCGGCATGATATATGATTTCATTCTTTTGGTAGCTTCTTTTGTAAGCATGAAGACACATAAGCGCGTCCCGGATGTCCTGTTCCGATATATTCTGGAAGAGGGCATTTTTCTTGTAGAAGTCCATGTCCATTGGAAACAACCTTTCTCTATTACGTGGCCAAGACCACGCATTTTCATTTCCAAGCATAGTATATTGATCGCAGTGAAGCAAGGAAGGAGATGGGCTATGAAAGAAGCAGCGGGAAAGGTCTTTTCGATCGCGGCGGAGAATCTTCCGGTTCCGGGCTGTACCATATCAAAGATGGTGAGCGCGGAAAAAGGGTACGGAGTGGCGTACTTTTCTCTGGCGAAGGGAACGGATATCAGCGCGGAGAGCTATGGATACACGAAGCTCTGGCTCATCCACGCGGGGAATATAGATGCCTTTGATCCAAAAGGGGTTTTAGGCAATGTTCAAAAAGGACAGATCTTTATAACGCCGAGAGATCTGCCCATTGGAGCGAAGGCGAATACAGATGCGGTATATACAGAGATTGCCTTGAAGGAGGATACACAGATGAATCAGATTTTAAAAGCGGGCTAGGTGATGACATTGAAGGATTTGCTTCCCTATCAGGAGGGAAAAATCGTAAATATGGATCTGGTAAATGATCCGCACCTGAAATTTGTCATCATGAGTTTTGGTGAGGGAACCGGTTTATCAGAGCATGCTGCTCCGGGAGAAGCGCTTGTCTTCGCCCTAGATGGAGAAGCGATCATCGGCTATGAGGGAAAAGAGTATCACATTCATGCGGGAGAGAATTTCAAATTTGATAAATTCGGGAAACACTCGGTGACAGCTGTCGGCAGGTTTAAGATGGCGCTTTTGCTGATGCTGGATGAGAGCTGAAAGAAGTCGGAAATGCATGCGGGCTGATAATATCAGGGATTGACAGGAGAGCGGAAAAAAGTCTGGGAGGACGAGATGAGAAAACAGGTTAAGGGCAATGTCAGTTGGGTAGGATACATGGACTGGGAATTGAAGAGCTTTCACGGAGATGATTACTCCATCATCAACGGCTCAAGCCAGAATGCCTACCTGATTGAGGAAGAAAAGACCGTTTTGATCGATACGGTGTGGATTCCGCACAGGTTTGACTTTGTGGAGAATTTGAAAAAGGAAGTGGACCTGAAGAAGATAGATTTGATTGTGGCAAATCACGGGGAGTGCGATCATTCCGGCTCTCTTACGGCGATCATGAATGAGATCCCGGACACCCCGATCTATTGCACGGCAAATGCAGTGAAGAGTATTGAAGGCCAGTATGGAAAGCGCGGTTGGAATTTCCATGTCGTAAAGACGGGAGACAGCATTGAGATTGGGAACGGGAAGAAGCTGATTTTTGTTGAGATGCGGATGCTGCATTGGCCGGACTCCATGGCGACATTTATGACCGGTGATAACATCCTGTTTTCAAACGATGCATTCGGACAGCATTACGCGGTAGAAGAGCTCTTCAATGACAAGGCGGACCAATGCCTCTTGAACAAAGAGGCCATGAAGTATTTCGCTAATATTTTAAATCCCTTTGCCCCGATTCTCAGGAAGAAGCTGGAAGAAATCTCGGGATTTAACCTGGACATTGAAATGATTGCGCCTGCGCACGGCGCGATATGGAGAGATCATCCTCTGCAGATTATGGAGAAATACGCGAAATGGGCAAACGCGTATCAGGAAAACCAGATCACCATTGCCTATGACACGATGTGGGAGGGAACGGCTAAGATAGCGCATCGAATTGCGGATGAGATCCACAGCCAAAGCCCGGATACAGTAGTCAAGGTATTTAATGTGGCCAAATCGGATAAGAATGAAGTGATGACGGAGGTGTTTAAGTCAAAAGCGATCGTGGTGGGATCGCCAACGGTATCCAACAGTTATCTCTCCTCTCTTGCCGGCTGGCTGGAATTCCTGCGGCAGCTCAAGTTCAAAAATAAAAAGGCGGCTGCGTTCGGCTGTTACGGATGGAGCGGCGAGAGTGTAAAGCTTTTGCAGGAGAAACTCTCTGAGGCGGGATTCCAAGTGATCAAAGAGAACGTGCGGTCCTTGTGGAACCCGGATGAGGAGGATTTTGAGGCAATTCCGCCGCTTGTAAGCCGATTATTGGAGACAGAAGAGCGTGCGATCCCGGAAGGCAATCCAAAGGATAGCGTAAAAATAAGTCAATACCGGTGCATCCCATGTGGCTACATTTATGATCCAAAGGTGGGAGATCCGGACCATGGCATCGCCCCGGGGACAGCTTTTGAGGATCTGCCGGACGATTGGACCTGTCCGGTATGCGGCGCAAGCAAGGATCAGTTTGAGAGACTGTGAGTTATGGCAGTTCGATGTTTACAGCGAAACCTTCCTGTCAAACGAAAACAATGAGTGGGCAATTCCAATCGGAGTTGCCCATTTTCTAAAATGAATGGAAATACAAATCGTAAGTTATAGAGCTAAGAGCAGGCATGTTAATATGCCTTGCTTGCGGCAACAGCTCACTTGGCACATCCCTGCCGTTGGCTTTTGCGCTCCGGTTCCGCAGACGGTTCTGCTGCCGATGATCCAGTCCTCAGCTCCAGCTATTACCTGAACCAGGGGATCAGACTGGAGGATCCTATAAGCTGCCATTGGCCTTATGCAGTTGTCTCAGCTCCTCCACTTCATCACAGATGGGATGAAGGGGGCAGAGATCACAGTCGGAAACAAGACCTTTCAGGATGTGGTCGAAGGCATCTGTGATTTCTTCGACCTTGCGGGCCTCCTTCTCCAGCTGCCCGACGGCGTTTAATTCTTCCGTGATAAAGATGATTTCAGCCCGATTCACGCGAGCTGCTTTTTTGTAATGATCAATAAAAAGCTTTCCAATCGTCGTGAAGTCCAGTCCGTTCTTAATGGCTTTTTTGCTGACTCTTATGTTCTCACGGTTTTCCATGCTGGAAGACAGAATCATATACCCTTTCGGGATGATCTTAAATCTGGTGAAGTCCAATCTCCTGACGGTTTGATAGGCCTTGTTCGGATCCTCGATGGGATCGATATGAAGGAAGGTAATTCTGGAGAAGACCGTGTCATTCTTTATTTCGGGCAGATCTCTCCCGTAGAGGAGAATACGGTCCTGCTCCAGAAGCTCGCTGTCGCTGGTGACGGCATTGTAGCAGACACCGGGCCTGGTTCGGATGCCAAGCTCGTAGGCGACATCTCTCTGCAGAAGGAATTCATTTTCCTTGAGTAAAGGCCAGGGCTTCCCCTTGCTCACGGGAAGCTCTCTGGCTCGATAGGAGGAGAGAAGCTCACGGGTCTCTTTGATGACGCTGTCATAAACATTCATAGTTAAATCTTGTCCTCAACCACCTTATTGTGGTGGAATTCCCAAAGCTTATCATATATGAATTCAACCAGCTTTGAATCGGCATTGGTGATGTACACAATGAATAGAATTCCGGTGAGAAGCAGGAGGACTGCCAGAAGTATCTCAAACTTGCGCATGATATCTTTCATATTTCGTCTTCTTTCTCATTGATGTGTCGGGCAGGTTCTTCGAATCTGTCGTCAGGGAAACTGCAATGGATCCGCCGGCCGTATGATTCATGACAGCAGAATCATCAGGAAGTTACATTTCCCGATTTATAGAAGTTCCTTGTCCAGACCTTTCTGGCGGGCAAATTCAGCGGCGCCCAGAGCGCCCATCAACTGAGGATCGATATTCAGGTCGATGACTTTGATCCGCAGAACCTTCTCAATTGCGCGCTTTAAGCCCTCGTTCTTGGCGCAGCCGCCGGTGAGAGTGATTGAATTCTTTGCGCCTGCCTTTTTCGCCATGACAAAGCATCGCTTGGCGACAGCCTGCTGGATTCCGGCCGCGATTTCATCTCTGGGTTGTCCCTCTCCCACCAGGGTAATGACTTCGGATTCCGCAAATACCGTGCACTGTGCTGTAATGGGAATCACATTTTTGGCAGTAAGACTCAGTTTTGAGAACTCATCCAGCGAGACTTCGAAGGCATTCGCCATAGACTCAAAGAATCTGCCTGTTCCGGCTGCGCACTTGTCATTCATCGCGAAGGTTTTTACTGTTCCGTCGGAGTCTACGGCAATTCCCTTGACATCCTGTCCGCCGATATCAATGATTGCCTCTACCTCAGGATTCGTAATGTGAACGCCCATGGCATGACAGCTGATCTCACTGATGTTTTCCTGAGCCTGAGGGACCTTGTTTCTTCCGTAGCCTGTTCCGATCAGGTATGAAAGGTCTGAGATTTCTTTTAATCCGGCGTCATTCAGAGCATTTTTTAAACTCAGCTCGGCGCTTTCACGGCTGTTGATTTTGCTCTTGATGGTATTTGAAGCGACCATCTTGCCCTGTTCGTCTAAAATCACGGTCTTTGTGTAGGTTGAGCCTACGTCACATCCTCCAAAATATTTCATATCGACACTTTGTCCTTTCTGCTCTCTTACCAGGTGAGTTCATCTGAATAGTCAGCATAGGTCGGATCCAGAGGCGTTTCCCGGAACACATTGACCATGTACTTGTTGACGGCATCTCTCATCGCCTTTCTTGAGACCGTGCGCGGATCCATAAGGTCATGGGATACCCAGATCAGATGGATTCCCCTTTCCCGGGCCTGATCTTCGAAGAGGCCGTGAAGCCCGCCGAAGTTCTTGCAGGATACGTGATCGTACATAATGACGATGTTCGCGTTGAATTTCTCACACATTTTCCAGCACTCATCCAGAGCGTTTGCGTATCCTCCGTTAGAGTGGGATCGCATCATCATGCGTTCATAGGCCATTGCAATATCCGCAAGAGCCGCGTCCTTTTCGCCGATATGGTAGAAGTGGTGGCTGAGCATACTCTCCATATCGACCAGGGTTTTGATCCCCCATACCTGTTCGGCCCAGGTCGTAAAGTGCGTATAGTAGTGGGCGGGACAGCACCATACGATGGCCCGGTATTTGTAATCGCGTCTGTCTGCCAGCTTATCTTCTTCGTATCCCTGAAGCATCATATCCGTGACCTTAAGATCCTGACTGGTCATATAGGGATCCAGACATCCCGCAGTCTGGAATTCATATTCTCGCTGGAGAGAGAGGGCGCTTCCTGTCACTTGGGGATAGGGCGTGCAGTTGACATCCCATTTATCGAGCATGCACTGCGTTGTGAGGTTGTATTCTTTGGCTTTTTCCCAGAAACGATCCCAGTTCCATTTGACGCCATAGGTACTTTCGATGAAATGGATGCAGTTGCGAACATCTTTCACCGCGTACGCAAGTGTCTCAGGCTCGTTAAAACGCTGCGGAGGAGTGAGCGCGAATCGCGGAAGATCGTGGAAGTATCTGCCAGTGAAGAGAGCGGCGCCGATGGAGCCGTCACAGGGCATGGAGCTTGTCACAAAGGAGGATCCCACGTGGGGATAATCATCAACAATGGCACATCCTACTTCCGCGGAGGGGAGGGGACATACATCCGCTGCCAGTCCCTGCCGTTCAGCTGCGTCTACGTAGTAAATATTGGCAAACTGATCCACTTCTCCCGGAAGGCAGACGGGAGACATGGCGACATCAATCCAGTCAAGGTCCGGAAATCCGGCCATGATAATGGAGGGAGTCATTTCGTCGAACATGACTGTCTTATCTCTGAGTCTTGCGGCTCTCCTGTTGTTGGGGCTGTGCAGGTTGGCGTCCCGCTCAATGATGTGGAGAATCACTTCAACGGAGTTGTGGATGACACCGAAAAACTGTTCTTCCGTGTATCTGAGCTGCTTGCCTCTGAGACCGAGCTTGTGCCGATCCATCATGTTCGCGGCGGTGAGATAGCTCGCCATCCAGGGGTATCTGATGAAGGCCTTCATGAGGGCATAGGGGTGAGTGCCTAAGGTCGCAAGCATATAGCCGTAGAGTTTCAGCCATCGCCTGAAATCATAGGCGGTGTCCTTGACCCCTTTCCATTCTCTTTGGTTAAATGACCGGTAGCCCTCCGTATAGTAGTCGCCCTTTCCTTCAATATGAAGGCGAAATCTCGGTTTGAGATAGTGCCTTGCGTCCTCCGCCGCCTGTGTCTTCAGGGTTTCTTTGTTTTCTTTTATGTAGTTTGTAATCACGGGGACGGCAGCCTTCATATCGTTGACCATATATGGGATGTCTGCGGCTGCTCCTCTCAGGTATTCCATCAGCGCAGGAAGCCTGCTTTTTCGCTTATTGAACATGTTGAGCCTCCCTCTTTGCGGCTCTCGCCTTGATCTGTTTGATCTCCAGACTCTCGACAAAGGCCTGCACTCTTGTTTTGAGCTGACCGGATGCCCCTGCCCGGTAAGGCCTGTCAATGGAAAGGGTGGGAATCCCGTACTCCTCAGCCAGCACATGGCTCTGCAGGGTTCTCTCATAGGACCAGTAGGTACAGAACTTCATCTGTTCATAGATAATGCCGTCCGCATGGTAGTCCTTGGCCAGCTGTTTCGCCTCTTCCTGCCGGTAGAGAATCTTATTGTCCGTAATATACCTGGGGCAGGAGGTCTGCCGGATATTGATCCTTACAATCTGGGAGAGTGCGTCTTCCCTGTCATTCAGTTCGATTCTCTGTCTTCCCGGAATGGAACCATAGCAGAAACGATCCGCCACAATCAGCGCTCCGCTTTCCTCGCAGAGCTCAATCATTTCGGGGTCATCGATCTCTCCGCCTACAATTACAAGCCTTGCCCTGAATTTCTTCTCATCTGCCGCTCTTGTCCTGATTTCTTCCAGTGTCTCCTTGAGTTTGTCTTTGATCAGATACTGGGGACAGACGTAAGTGGCAAGACAAATTTTGTGAAATTCAGCTCCTGTGATAGGCGCGGGATCCAGCTTTCTGAAATTGCCGATTTCCGTGATCAGGTCGCAGATTTCATTGTGATCTTCGACCGCTTTGCGCAGAGCCTGATCGGATATGTCGATGCCGTAGTTTACATGCAGGGGATTCAGCAGTTTCCTCTGCAGCTGCTCTGTGACGTGATCGACCGAAATCTCCTCGTCTTTTCCGGGAACGTCAATATAGGACAGGAAGAATTTGTCGTTTCCTTCCCCTACGCAGCCGAGAAGCTCCATGTTTTCGTAACAGCGGTTCATGCACTCGCAGATATCCACGCCTGCAATGGCATCGAGGAAACGGTATCCGCCCTCAATGCCCCGTTCCAGAAGCGCCCTGGAGAATTCACATGAGCTGCTGGCCAGATAATAGGTCGCAATGTCGGTGGACCCCATAAAAGGAGCGCGGAGTCGAACCGAGAAGCATCCGGGCAGATTCAGAATCGCCTCCGGAATATGGAAGCAGGTATAGCCGATGGCAATTTTTCCGTCTTTTTCCCGGGCCTGTCTGACCAGGTCGTTGTGGGCGCTTTCGAGGACTTTCTCGAAGAAAATCATATGTTTCAGATCTTTCATATTCAGCCTCCAAGATTCTCTAATGCCCTTTCGGCTCCTCTGACTGCGGCGGAATCACCGGGAAGTTCAAGGAGACTTCTCCCCTCGAAATCATATTCAGCCAGTATGGGATCCGATGCAATTGCGGCAAGGAGCTTCAGATTTGCCAGACCGAGCTTATCGACTCTTGACATGTCTTCCACCCGATTTACAATCACGCCGAGTTCGTCGTATGAGACCATGCCGGAGGCGACACGGGCTATGGTTTTGATGACTTCAACCCCCTTTTTGCTGGTGTCGGTTACCAGAAGCAGGTGGGTGACCTTCTCCATGACTCTTCGGTTGATTTGCTCGATGCCGGCTTCCCCGTCGATGACGACATAGTCGAACTGATCGGCGACCATGGTGATGACCTCTTTCAGATAGGCGTTGATTCTGCAGTAACAGCCTGCTGACTCCGGCCTGCCGATGGCCAGAAAGGCAAACGAATCTGTCTCTACGATCGCCTCCGCGATTTTGTATCTTGACTCCGAAATCAGTTCCATTGCCGCCTTAGAATTCCCATCTTCTACATGCGCGACAATTTCATTTCGTATGTCATTCAGTGTGAGAGAAGCCCGGATTCCCAGGGCAGTTGCCAGGCCGATTGCCGGGTCCGCGTCGATTGCCAGAATCTTTTTGTCGGGATATTTTTCGGTCAGAATCTTCACGAGAGCGGCGGAAACGGAGGTCTTTCCGACACCGCCCTTTCCGGTCAGAGCATAGATCTTTGGCTTGTGTTTCATTTCTGTTGTCAATCCTTTCATAGGGGATTCATCTATACGCGGATGCCTGTTCTGTAGGCGGCCCTTGCCGCCTCGAGCACTCTGCCGGCTCTTTCGCTGTCGCCGATATTCAGGATCTCGGGAGCGAGATGGTCCTTAAGACAGTTAAAGTACAGATCCTGATCCGCTTTTCCGCCTAGTGCCAAAACCACTAGGTCTGCGTCCACTGTGATAGGGTTTCTGGCATTGCCGGGTTTCTTAGCCAGAGGGTTGGGAATATTATCAGGTAGCAGGGGCTGCCAGGTATTGTAGGGGTTCGGAACCGCAGCCGAGCTGTTCTTGAGGATATGCACCTGATTTCTGCCGAAAGAAATTACTCTGGCACAGTTCATCAGCTTTACCCCGCCCTTCTCAAGGTAATGGAGCAGATGTCCTCGGTTCGCCGTGCATACGCCCTCCATGAAACCGGGCATCATTTCTACGACGGTCACGTCTCTGCCATATTCGTATTTCAGCCAGTAAGCGGTTTCACATCCGACTACGCCTCCTCCGATGACAACGATCTTCTGAGCGTCTCCCATGAGAGCGGGATTATCCAGGAGATCAACGCCGAGGACCCAGTGGACTTGATCGAACCCCTCAAAAGGCGGGACGATTTCACGGGTTCCGTAGGCGCATACGATGGTGTCGTAATTTCCTGCTTTGAGAAGGTCCGGATCAACGTTTGTATTCAATTTCAGGGTTAGATCACAGTTTTCTTCCGCCATCTTCAGTTGATGCTTCAGATAATCAACATAGTTTGCCAGGTCGAACTTGATCTTCGGTACGCTTCCCGGATTTAACTTGCCGCCCACCTGTGCGCTCTTCTCGAAAAGAGTCACCTTATGTCCTCTTTGCGCGGCGGTCAACGCAAAAATAATTCCGGCAGGACCGGCGCCTGCGACCGCGATATTCTTCTTGATTTTTGCCGGCGCAAGCTCTTCTGGGAGGACGTCTTCGAAGCCCGTCCTTGGATTGACGGCGCATTGAGGATGGCCTCCCAGAATGAATTCATTGACGCAGCCTTCCTGGCATCCGATACAGGGGCGTATTTCGTTCACTTTTCCGCTGTATGCCTTTTTACACCAGTCTGCGTCGCTGAGAAGAGGTCTTGCCAGCATCACCATGTCGCAGTCTCCGTCCCGAAGGGCTTTTTCCGCAAGATCCGGATAGCCGAGCTTACCGACCGCAACAACAGGAACTTTTTCTCCGGCATTTGACAGAATCTTATTCTGCGCGAAGTACTCCCTGGCAATTCTTGAAATATCAAGGAAACAGCCGGCAGGCATTCCGGCGGGGGGGTGAGGAAGCCACCAGTTGTCATAGCATCCGATGTCAACGTCAAATATATCAACACCGGCTTCAACCAGATGCTTCATATAAGACAGCGTTGCCTGGATGCTGCGCCCATGTTTGAATTTCCTGAGAGAGGGGACGGTGTCCATCTTTTCTCGATAGGTTTCATTCAGGGCCAGGGAGAGGTCAATGCGGTACATGATAGGATAGTCGGAACCAACCCTGTCCCGGATTTCTCTGACGATTTCAAGCCCGAATTGCTCGGGATCCGCGTAGCGTCCCAGAAGCCTTCTGTTAAATGCCGGATTTGTAAGCTGTTCCAGCAGATATCCCTCGTGTCCATGGAGGTATATGCCGTCAAGGCCTATTTCTTTCGCGTCGGCTGCCGCCTGCCCGCAGTTGTTCACGATTTTTCGCAGGCTGAAATCCGTAAGCCTCATACATGGAAGCTCAGGAATGTAGAAGTTTGGATTTAAAGATGCGGATCTTGGAAGCTTATGCTTTGTGATAAAGCAAGTTGGAGGCCCGACTCTTCCCAGCCCGGGTGTGATCTGGACGAACATTTTGGAGCCGTAAGCGTGAACTCCCTGGGCCAGATCTCTCCACCCGGCGAATACCGTTCTGTACTTGTCGATTCTCGGGAACATGCTTCTGTCTCCCGCCTCAGTCACGGTAGGATCAATTCCGTGGCTTACAGGAATCAGGCCGGTTGTAAGAAGACCTACCCCTCCTTTCGCCCTCGCAAAGAAGTACTCGAGCATTTTTTGATTCGGACGGCCGGTTTCTTCGCACATCATGAGGTTCCCCATTGGCCCCATGACAACTCTGTTTTTAATAACCATTTTGTTGACTTTGATCGGAGAAAAGAGCTCCTTATAGGGATAGAGAGAATTTGTGAGTTTTGCATATTCCTGGCCCGGAAATGCCGATTTATTCCCGGCCCAATTGCCGAAAAAATCATCGAGCTCTAATAATTTTGCGTCATAATCCATAAAGTTACCCCCATTTAACCTGATAAGAACAAAAATATTAGTTATAATGACCATTATAACATATTGACATATTTTAACTAGATGGAAGAGAGACTTCTTCCATCGTCCCTGCGTTTTCGTCTGTCCAGCACGGATCACAGTTGTGATAAAATACCATTGAAAACGGTATGGAAAGTATAAAGTGAAAACAGATTATAGCAACATCGAAAAAATATCAGATCATTGAGAACAAGGAGAGCCATGAGAAAATTAAAAATATCCTATAACGCCCCTGTCGTTTTAACATTCTGCCTGATCTGCCTTGTCTCGGTCGTCCTAGGCCAGATGACTGGTGGAGTCAGCACACGCCTTTTCTTTATGACTTATCACTCGTCTCTTCTGGATCCTCTGACCTATCCCCGCTTCTTCACCCATGTGATCGGACACAGCGGCTGGCAGCATTTTATTGGAAATGCCAGCTACCTCCTGCTTCTGGGTCCCATGCTGGAGGAAAAGTACGGATCCAAGACCTTGATTGAGATCATGGTAATCACCGCCTTTGTGACGGGGATTATCAATTATATGTTCTTTCCCAGTGTGGCTCTCTGCGGAGCCAGTGGGATTGTCTTTGCCTTCATTGTGCTGGCCTCCTTCACCGGTTTTCGAGAGGGGGAGATCCCTCTGACCTTTCTGCTTGTGGCGGCTATTTACATAGGTCAGCAGGTCTATCAGGGGATTACGGTTGTGGATAATATCTCCAATATGGCCCATATCGTAGGCGGAGCTGTTGGATCCGTGACGGGCTACCTGCTGAATAAGAGGAGCTAGAAAAAATCTGGTTTATTTACAAGTGAAAACAAGTGGAAAACCGTTTTGCCAGAATGGATTTTACTAAAAATTATTCTGACAAAGGCATGAAAAAAGAGAAGAAAAGTCCAGGAAAGAGACGATGTGCGCTTATGACACAGGCGGGATTCAAAAAAATCACAAGAAGAGATGTCGCCAGGGAGGCCGGTGTGACAGAGACCATCGTCTCCTATGTACTCAACAATAATCGTTATGTCAATGCCGATAAGAGAAAGCGTGTGCTTGCGGCAGTGGAGAAGCTGGGTTACAAGCCAAACACAGCGGCCAGAGCGCTCAAGGGGAAGAGCCTGAATCACATCGTTTTTATTGCGGATCAGATTGTGACGGAGCATTTTTCGCTCCTTTTGAGTGAGATGGATAAGAGGGCCTATGATCTGGGCTATATGATTTCTCTGTGTCAGAATCGCAATACAGAGGATTTTGTCAACAGCATTATCTCCAGACAATTTGATGGTGTGATTATCAGCTCCATCAGTTTTTCCAAGGGCTATATCCGTCAGCTCATCAAGGCCGGGATTCCGGTTGTCCTGATTGAGAATCGTGATTACTCCGATGTTGAAAATGCAGGAAAAATCAATAACGGACTCTATGAGGGGGCCAGGGAGGTCGTAAAGTATTTGGCATCCATTGGTAGAAAGGAGATCGTCTATATTGATCGATTCAGCCAGAATGGACATTTCAGCGATATGTCCGATATGCGCTATCGCGGGTACGTACATGAGATGACAGCGGAAGGCCTGGCAGAGGCGCCGGAGAAGAGGGTAATATCCGGATGTGGGAGCCCGGACCTTTGAGGCAATCCTGGAGACGCTGCCACAGATTGAAACGACTTTAGATCAGGTCTTTTCAGAACCATATGACAGCTTGATTTTTACAGGCTGCGGAACCAGTTTCTACCTGGCACAGACCGCGTCCTATCTGTGGAGGGCGCTGAATCATACGCCGGCGATCGCGGTTCCCTGCAGTGAACTTCTCTTTTTTCCGGAGAATTATATCAAGGGGAATCAGACATTGGTTCTTCCAATTACCAGAAAAAGCTGTACTACGGAGGTAAGACAGGCCATGGATCGGGTTCATGAGATCCCGGGAGTCAGCAGTCTGGCCATTACCTGCGATGCGGACAGTAGTCACTATAATGAAAATTATATTCTCGCACCGGAGACGGCAGAGGATAGTGTGATTATGACCAGATCCTTCACGTCAATGATTTTTTTGGCCGAGATTCTCAGTATGCATGTTTCAGGGCATGAGGAGATGATCAATGCGATGAGAGATTATCCGGTAGAGGCAGAGAAACTCTTAAAGGAGTGCGACGGATTGGCGGAGAAGATCCTGAGAGAGCATCCTGAAGCAGACCTGTTCGTGACCCTGGGACAGGGCGCTTATTATGGCGTCAGTAACGAGTGCATGAACAAGATGAAGGAGATGGGAATCGCTAACAGCGAGGCCTATTACTCTATGGAGTACCGACATGGGCCTATGAGTCTTGTGGATGAGAATACCTTTCTCCTGCTCCTGTCGAATGAAAAGACCCGGAAGACAGATGAGGATTTGATGGAACAGATGAGATCCTTCGGAGGGGTGACTTGCGGACTGGGGCCTGATGCAGATCAGATGCGGGGACTGGATTACGCGCTTAAGACGCCTGAGGCCTACAGCGAGCTTCAGGCAGCCGCCCTGATGGGCTTGATCGGACAGTTCCTGGGCTATTATATTTCGCTGCGAAAGGATATAGACGCAGATTTCCCCAGACACCTGTCACAGGCGATTGTGCTGAAATAAGCAGGCGTGGAAGTGATACAGAGATCAAAGATTCAGCGGCATTGCCAGGAAGAGGCGAAAGAACACCCCGCCCACTCAGATCCGAGTGGACGGGGTGCAGACATGGCGCGCTGTTTTTATGGGATGGTCGATAGGTTCTCTAATGAACAAAAATCAGAGACATCAGGAAGACAATCACAATGGTCGTGATTCCCATGACACCGGTCATGCCGGTCTGACAGCGGTAGGCCTGCTCGGTGTCCATATCGGAGAACTGAGAGACAACCCAGAAGTAAGAGTCGTTGGCATGGGATACTGTCATGGAACCGGCGCCGATGGCCATAATCACAAGAACCCTGGCGATGGGAGAGGTGAATCCCAGAGAGTCCATCATGGGAACCATCATGGCGGAGGTTGTGATCATCGCGACGGTAGATGCGCCCATCGCGCACTTTAAGAGCGCGGCGATGATAAATGGAAGGAAGACGCCGACACCCAGTCCGAGCAGATTGGCGCTGAGAACATCCGCAATGGGTAGCTTCTGGATGATGGCGCCGAAGGAGCCGCCGGCCCCGGTAATCGCCAGAATACCGGCCGAGTTGGTGACGCCCTCCGTGATCCACTTGAGAGTATTCTTAGATTCGGATTTGGGAATCAGTGTCATGGCGATGAAGACACCCAGAATCAGGGCGACAACCGGGTTGCCGATGAAAGAGAAGAAATTCTTGACGGCACCTGATCCGAAGGGGGCGCTGGGAAAGTCACTGATCGACTTTAAGGCGATGAGGACAATCGGAAGAAGAATCGGGGCAAAGCTATGAGCGGCACCGGGAAGCTTTCCGTATTTCTCAATGAGTTCTTCAACGGTATTCTCAGGGTTGGCCGGGATCTGAACCTTGCCTGATACCCTGCGGGCGTAAATATAGGCGACCAGAGTGGCGGGGATGGAGACCACCAGACCGACGAGAATGGTCAGTCCCAGATCGGCATTTAAGGTGCCGGCCATAGCGATGGGGCCGGGAGTCGGCGGAACCAGGCAGTGGGTCGCGTAGAGACCGCCGGATAAGGCGGTTGCCATCACGGCCAGAGAGATATCAGACTGGGCCGCCAGAGCTCTCATAATAGGGCTTAGAATGACGAAACCGGAATCGCAGAAGACAGGGATACCTGTGATGTAGCCGGTGATGGCCATGGTTAGAATACTGCGTTTTTTTCCGACAAGGTGCAGGATGGAATTGGCCATGGTAAGGGCGGCTCCGGTCTTCTCAAGGATGGTTCCGATGATGGTGCCGCAGAGGATAACAATGCCGATGTTCCCCATGATACTGCCGAAACCGCTCTTCACGGTCTTGATGACGTCCTCTGTGCCAAGGCCACAGACGAGACCGACAAGAATGGAGATGACTGTCATGACGATGAAGGGATGCAGATGGAATTTCTGGATCGCCAGAATCATCAGTATGACTGCAACGAGAATAACAACAAGATAAAACATAATAAACCTCCTTACGACTTCCCCTTTCTGCAGGGTTGTTCATCCTGCAAGTTACTATCCTTCTTCCGCACGAAAGGCAATCAGCATGCGGATAAAAAGTTCTCTTTCAAATGGGGCCACATCGTTCAAGCCCAGGATTTCATATAAGCGATTCAGCCGGTAAAGCAGGGTATTTCTGTGAATTTGAAGGGCCTGGGCAGCCTGGCTGACCGAACCGCCCATGAGGAAGTAGGTTTTTGCATTTTCCAGCAGGGTTTGCTCCTGCTGTGCCGACACCTCATTTCGCAGAGTTCGGTTGAGCTGCTGGATGTAGTGCGAACCGCCGTGCTGCAAGAGCTTGCCGAGATAGAGCTTGCTTTTTGCCCTGGCCTCGGAGAGTCGGTCGATACCGTCTCCGGAGAGGGACAGGAGGGCCTTTGCCTCCTTGTAGCCCTCTACGATCTCGCCGGCATTAGCGCAACTGTCGCTGATGACCATCCGAAGTTCTTTTTTCCCCCGGCAGAGATTAGCGGCGATATCCTCGAAATGGTCGGGCCTTTTGGAACCGGTGAAAGAGCGGATCAGAATGAAGATGTTGTCCTTGGCCCCGTAGATATCATTGCGGCTGAAGACTTCATCGTTTCCGAAATATTGGCGCAGAATATCATAGATGCCCGAAATTCCCGATGGCGCCGTCGTCTTTAAGACAATGACGGTGACAGGAAAGCAGAGGTGGCAGGAGAGGACATCCGACAGCTGCTCGATGTTCTCCTGGCTATCCGGATTGCCAAGGAGGTAGAGGTCTAAGAGCTGACTGCGGAGCTCTCCCTCCATAACCTGCCTGCGGGCGATGACCTGCTGCTTAAAGCTTTGCGTGACATAGACCCTGAGAAGATTGGCAACGTCCTGGACTTCTTCCTCCTGCCCGTAGACGCCGACGACGCCGATGACCTGCCCGTTTTGAAAAATCGGCATATTGTAGCCCTCTTTGGCCCCCTTATATTTGGGCAGGTCCGCCTTGGCAATACGGACGGGCCGGCCTGTTTCGATCGCCTCTTTGGCCCCCTGGTGAAAGTTGCCGATCCGACCGTGTTCCGTCGAGGCAATGATCATCCCGTTGGTATCCATAAGATTAATGGTGCGTCCCCGTACCAAAGAGGAGGTTGCCTCAACAAAATCCTGGGCCAGATCAGAGAACACCGACATCGTTATATTTTTCATTCATCCCCCTAAGCTGTCCTGCGTTTTTGCCCCGATTTATGTCGGCTGCATGTCCATGACGCCTGCGCCCTCCTCCTCTGGAATCAGAAGGCCGTCGCCGACGGCGAGGTGGGCGGCGCGAAGGTCTGGAAATTCCCTGCTCATGATTTCGGACATGCGGCTGCCGGAGCAGTGATTAAAACCAATGGAGCAAATTCCCATCGATCGCATGATTTCTAAGGTCCTGCGGATCCTGTCGTCGGAGGCCTCCATCAGGTGTGTTCCTCCTGCCACCGCGACGATGGGAAGATCAAACGTTTTTTGGACGCCGGTGAGAATATTGAGAATGCCGGGATGGCTGCAGCCGACAATGACAGCCAGGCCGTCTCTTACACGGATGATCAGACAGATTTCGTCGTCGAAGCGATCCTCCTGCCAATGCGGACTGACAGGAGAGGCGGCCGAAGATGATCCGAGCATAAAGCGCCTGGGGATGGTCTCGAAGTCGTACTCCCGTTGGAAACGGTTCATGACCCAGCACTGCCCGCTCAGTTGCAGAAGGCCGTCGCACTCCAGGTGCTCGATTTGGTTGGCCTCCAGAAAGGTCTGGTCAAATCCGTTTCCAAGGTAGGTCATACGGATTCCGCTGACGGCGTATTTTTCCCGGAAGTAGCCCCTTCCGGTGACAAGAGGAGCGCGCAGGCCGGACTGGACCAGGGCGGGGTATCCGCCGGCATGGTCATAGTGACCATGGCTTCCAACCATATAGTTAACGGAAGAGAGGGGGAGATTTAAGGCGCGGGCATTGTCCAGGGTATGGCTTCCGGCCCCGAAATCAAAGAGAATTCTGGCGGAGGCGGTCTCGATATAGAAAGAGAGACCATGCTCGTGGTATAGGCCGAGATGCTCACTGGCTTGATCGTCCATAAGGGTCATCAGCTTCATCTTCCGGCTCCTTTCAGATCGGCAGGATGGGAAAAAGATTTCTAACAAGAGTATAAGCAATCGGCAGACCTTTATCACTGTGACAGAGCACAAATTTAAGATTAATTATTTGTATCAGAGGTATTTGACGAAAAATTTGCGGCCCGATTTCTGCGGGGAAAATGCCAGAGAAAATGCACAGCCCGATTTCATCATAGAAAAGAGGTACCCAACCTGTTAAGCCTGCTCATGCAAGGCGTCATGGGATTTGCTAGAATAGGGGTGATGTATGAAGGAATCCCTGCCCGGGGAATAAATCATTGAAGAGAATAAGAGCACATGACCAAGTCGATCAATTGGAGAGAAGCGATCCGCCTGCGGAAGATGAAACGGGAGGATGCCCGGCGTCAGCCCGGCTTTCTGCCGGACCACAGTGACGCCTGGTGTCAGAATATCCTGTCCCTGCAGAAATTTGTCTTTCTCGCGGGGGCAATCATCAGTGCCAACGCGACCCTGGTTCTTATCGCGACAAGTATGCATTCCGGTCAGGTGCTTCTCTTGATCAAGCAGGTCATTGATCAGCTCGTCGATCAGGTGGCTGATCTGATCCCGGTGATCCTTGTGCTCGGTTTTTTGGCTGGGCCGCTTTGCCTCTTCGCGATCTGGTGTCTGATCTATTTTTTCGTGACCAGGGGAATATTACAGGGGGTCTTTCGGACAGGGACTTATCTGGAGATGACAGGGACCCGTCACGTGGGGCTCTTCGGAAATGAGAGGAAGATTTCCTATGATGATTGGGCTATGTCCATACGGCAGGGCCATTATTTCTATGACAGTACGGCCGTATCTTTTTTCTGCCGGGGCGCCAGGTTAAGCTTCCATTATGAGATCGGCAGTCTGGATGACCGCAAGCACACAGAGGGATGTTACAAGATCTTCTGCCAGCATTTACCCCTGGGGATGCTGGAGGAGATGCCCAGGTTTTATCTGGATCAGGGCAGGCTCTTTGACCATAAATACTTCTATGAAGCTGCCTTCAGGAATCGCTTTTTCCTTGTGATAGTGTTCTTTGCCGCGGGAATGGTGCTGATAGGAAACTACGGGACGCTGTCGAATCTCCTGGCGATCGGCCTCCCTGTGCTCTATGCTGTTTCCTGCGGGGCCCTCCTTCATAGCTACGATAAAAATCGCAGACTCTACGCTCAGAACAAAGAGGCTGTTATACACCAGACCGGGGGAAAGGCCCGGGGCCATGTGCGCTATTACCCGGCCCTGCTCCTTGAAATCATTTTTTTTATTGCGGTTTATGCGGTGAATGTCATCCTTTTGTGCGCCCTGTTTCAAAGATGACGTCTCTTGCATGAAGGCGACTCCTGCACGAAGGAGAAGTGAGGATGAAAACAATGTTCATGTCGCATGGACAAAGGTCTGCCCCCTCTTGCATGGGATGAAGGCTGATGTGGAGTCCCAGGCAGATGCCTCAAAATTTGACTCCTCCTATGTGGGGATGAAGCAGGAGCCTGAATGCGAAATATTGTGATTTGGTACATTTGCGCAGAGAGGAGTTATCATGCTGGCAGAAGAGCTGTATATGAAAAGGCATGCCGGCAGAGCCTTCCATACCACATGGAATCCGGGGACCAGCGATGTACTGCGTCTGCACATGATTTTTCCCCGCTATGTTTTGGGCAGGAGGCCGCCGGCCATTGTCATCATCAATGGAAAGGATTTCCTGCCCCTTTCACGTTACAGGGCGATTCTTCTGGCGGAAGTGATTGAAGTGATCAATGCCCGCATGTCAGTATCGGGATCAGGGACGTACAGGAGACTCCCGGCAGAGGAAAAGGTCAAAGAGGGGTTGCCGGTCTCCGGGGGCAGGAAAGCGGCTAGAGAGGGGTCGCCGGTCTCCGGGGGCAGGAAAGAGGCCAGAGAAAATGACCGGGATTCCGTCACGAGTAGCAATCGCTTGGCGGAAGTCCTGCAGGAAGCTTTTGGGAACGTGCAGAAATGTTACACGGGAGCTTCTGTGGTTCAATTAGCTCATGAACTGGAGACTCTGATGGGGGTCATTGAGGATATCAACAGCGGGCGGGAACCGGATGCTGAACTGAGAGATATGGCGCTTTGGGATTATGCGCCCTATATGCCGGCACCTCACCGGATGGATCTCATGGTTTCCGCGATGACGAAGGATGGGCGCTGGCACTGCAATCAGAGATGTCTTCACTGCTATGCGGCAGGCCAGGAAATGGGTCAGGTCAGAGAGCTGTCCACCGGGGAGTGGAAGCAGATCATTGACCGCTGTTATCAGGCGGGGATTTCACAGCTGACCTTCACAGGGGGTGAGCCCACCATGCGGGAGGATCTGCCGGAGCTGATCGCCTACGCCCGTTGGTTCATCACCCGCCTCAACACCAACGGAGTCAGACTGACAGAGGATTTCTGTCAAAAGCTGGCCTGGGCAGAGCTGGATAACGTACAGATCACCTTCTACTCTGCCGACCGCCATGTGCATAATCAGCTGGTCGGGGCAGACCGCTTCGATGAGACGGTTGCCGGGATCCGCAATGCCCTGGCCGCGGGTTTAGGCATTTCTGTCAATACCCCTCTCTGCTCTGTCAACGCGGATTACCTGGAGACCCTGCGCTTTCTGTATGGATTGGGGGTTCGCTTCGTTACAGTCTCCGGTCTGATTGTAACCGGCAACGCGAGGTCAATCGGTTCCAGAGCGTCGACACTGACAGAAAAGATGTTGACTCAGATCTTGAAAGAGGCCTGCGATTTCGCCTATGCTCATGACATGGAACTCAATTTCACCTCGCCGGGACTGGTGGACAGTGGGACTCTGCGGGATTTGGCGCTGGATGTACCGGGATGCGGAGCCGCTCTTTCCAATATGGCAATCGCTCCGAATGGGGATCTCGTCCCATGTCAGTCCTGGCTGTCAGACCGTCCGCTGGGGAACATGCTGCAGGACCCCTGGAAGAAGATCTGGAATGCGCCGCGAACCAGGCAGATTCGAAGGCATTCGGCGAAGAATAGTCTCTTCTGTCCGCTCAGTCAGCGAGATGGGGGTGGTGAAGAAAATTGCTGAACCAGGATACCGATCAGGGCTACTTTTCCGAAAGCTGTCGGATCTTGCGCGACGAGCGGATAGAGCGATATCTTGTGATCCGGAAAGGAAGAGATTGCTGATCGGAGATCAACCTTGAGCGACGAGGAAATGGAGAAATATGTTGTAACGGGTGTGAGAAAGAGGGGATGAGTCAGATGAGAATATTGATTTGGGGTGCGCTCGCATGAGAAGAGGAAAGCAAAAAAATAAATTCATCGGCCGGTATCTGTCCCTGCCTAGTTTTCTGCTGGGCATGGTTTTGGTACTGTCCGGGATCCTGTCTTTCGGAACAAGAATTTCTCTGACTGAGGCAATCCGGTCAGATAAAGAGCAGAGGGTCTCCGGCAGGGAAACAGGCGCTCCTCTTGCGAGAGGAGAGCAGGGCGCTGGCAGGGTCTATGCCTACAAGTCCTATCCCCTGGATGAAATTCAGCGCTATGACATTCGCCTGACGATCAATGAGGATGGCTCCGCCCGCATTCGCTATGATCTGAAATGGAAAGTCCTGGATGACAGTTCGGAGGGGCCTCTGACCTGGGTTAAGATAGGAATCGGCAATCAGCACGCCAAAGACTTTGAGGGCAAAAGTGATACGGTCAAGAGCGTCAAGTATATGCGTGATCAGGGAGGAGACTATGCGCGTGTCGACCTGGATGGCAAATACTACGCGGGAGATATTGTTGACTTCTCCTTTGAGCTGACCCAGTACAATATTTTCCAGGAGGATTCGGAGAACCGGAAGGTAGTTTATACCTTCACGCCCGGCTGGTTTGACGATACGCCGGTCGATGAGATGAACATCTACTGGGGGACGGATAAGGTCAGGCAAACGGATGGGTTTCTGCGATCAGATGATGGACAGGAAGCGCAGACCCTCATGATTGACGGCAGGCAGTACTACCATGCCGGGCGCACAGGCTTGGACCAGGGAGAGAAAATGACGGTCAGTGTCTCCTATGATCCGGACGCCTATGGCTTTGTGGATGGCAGCAGCATCCGTCCCAATGGCAATCTCTATCTCTATCTGGCCCTGATTATGCTGGGCGGTCCCGTCCTGGTCTTTGTCCTCCTTCGTTTTCTGGGGAGGGGGCAGACCCTGGTGGATACCTATGATGCCAATGCGGGTAGTGGCAGGGCTTATTTTCACGGAAGAGGAAGCGGAGGCGGCGGGAGCTGTGCCTGTGCCTGTGCCTGCGCCTGCGCTGGCGGTGGCAGGGCCGGCTGTTCCAGGAAGGATTTTTACGGAACCAAAGTGTCTACGCTGAAAGTCAGAGCGGCCCTGCGGGAAGTGACCAGGGCAGAGAGAGATTCGTCAAGCGTACATTCCGCAGATCATCAATAACGCTTTTCCAGGGGCAATGGGAGGCGGGCGCATGACGTCCAAAATCATGGAATCAGCTTGAAGCAGAATGGGACTGCGTGGGTTTCACTGATTGGAATCAGTGAAAATAGAGAGAACAAGATGGTGGAGAAATGGCATATTTCAACAATCAGAAGGCCCGGATGCGGGCCGGGAAGAAGAAAGTAAC
This sequence comes from Shuttleworthella sp. MSX8B, assembly GCF_000524295.1. Lineage (NCBI taxonomy): Bacteria > Bacillati > Bacillota > Clostridia > Lachnospirales > Lachnospiraceae > Shuttleworthella > Shuttleworthella sp. MSX8B. Next base: position 66,981 of record NZ_JAQT01000032.1, on the reverse strand, counting down.
CTTTCGGGGGACCATGGCCAATGCCGACTGGATCGCCCTCTTTGACAGGGCGGCGACAGGGGATCTGGATGCAATTATGAAGCTGGCAGAGGGTTATCTCCTTGGCAGCTATGGAGAGAAGAATCTGATCAAGGCGAGAAAGTGGGCCTCGTTCGCTGCCAGGAAGGAGCATCCGGGGGCCAGGGAATTGCTGGAGAAGATAAAAAAGGAATCCGGGTGAAGTGATAAAAATGGAAATTCAGCAGCTGATAAGGGAAGCGACTGGTTGGCCTGAACCATTGCAGGACAGGTTGGAATCCTGTATTTTCCCGTGAAAAGCAGGGGGAAATATGCTAGTATTGTTGCACTGTAAGCCGGGGCCGCAGTCATGCGGTCTCGTTTTCTTATCTGCCCTGTGAACCATAGCAATTTGTAACGAGGAGAACATATGTCTGAATACAAAGAAAATAAGATGGGAACCATGGCGATTAAGCCTCTGGTTGTTTCGATGTCCTTTCCCATTATGATCTCCATGCTGGTGCAGGCGCTCTACAATATTGTAGATTCCTACTTTATCGGTCAGTATGATCCCAACTACGGTGTGGCGGCTCTGACGGTGGCCTTTCCTCTGCAGACTCTGATGATCGCATTCGGATCCGGAACCGGCGTCGGATTTAATGCAATTTTATCCCGCTCTCTCGGAGAGAAGAATCCCCAAAAGGCGGGTGCGTCTGCTAATACGGGGATTCTGCTGAATCTGATCAACTACCTTATCTTTTTAATCCTGTCGATCACAGTGACCTCCGCTTTTGTTCATGGACAGACCTCTCAGGCACAGACGATTGCTTACGCTGAGAACTACCTGCATATCGTCCTGGGACTTTCCGCGGGACTTTTTCTGCAGATGACCTTTGAGCGCATGCTGCAGGCCACCGGCCGCAGTCACTTGTCCATGATTTCTCAGATCACGGGCGCGCTTGTCAATACGATTCTGGACTATATGATGATCTTCGGACACGGACCCTTTTCGAAGATGGGCGTTGCAGGTGCAGCCTACGCGACTGTCATCGGCCAGTTCGTGGCCGCTGCTGTGGGACTCTCTTTGAACCTGTATTTCTGCCGTGAATTCCGTCTGTCTTTGGCCAGGGTTTTTCGCCCGCAGGCGGCCATGGTGCGCGAAATCTACTATGTGGGCATTCCCACGGTTGCCATGATGGCTGTCGGCTCTGTCATGTCCTGGGGCATGAATTTGATCCTGGGTCACGCGGCCGGGGATAATGGACTGACTATCTTCGGCATTTACTTCAAGCTGCAGTCCTTCTTCTTCATGCCGGTATTTGGTCTTAACAATGGAATCATTCCAATTCTCGCATATAACTACGGGGCCAGACGAAAGAACCGCATCAAGCAGACGCTTCGTTTTGGTATTATGCTGGCAGCAGTGATTATGGTTACCGGAACTCTGGTCTTCTGGATCTTTCCCGATGGACTGCTCAAGCTTTTTAACGCAAGCCCGCAGGTGACTGCCATGGGAATCGTCGCTCTGCGGATCATCTCCATTCATTTCCCGCTTGCCGCAGTGGGAATCCTTTTTGGAGGTATCTTTCAGGCCTTTGCCAAGTCCACCTATTCCCTTGTGGTCTCCTTGGGACGACAGATGTTTGTCCTCCTGCCGGTGGCCTGGTTTCTCTCCCTTTTTGGCAATGTGAATATCATATGGTTCTGTTTTATTATTGCGGAGGGGGTTTCTCTGGCCCTTTCCATTATCTTCTATCGCAAGGTTCGCTGTGAGATGATTGAACCCCTGCGTGAGTGAAGAGGAGGAGCAGAAGGTGAATATTCAGATTTTTGGAGTGAAGAAAAGCGCGGATACCCGCAAGGCCGAGCGCTTCTTTCAGGAGAGGGGAATTCGTTTCCAGAGTGTCGATCTCAGGGAGAAAGGCTTCTCCAGGGGAGAATTGCGGTCCGTCTTAAATGCCGTCGGAGGCCATCTGGAGCTTTTAATCGACGAGAGGGCAAAGGATCAGAAGACGGTGACGCTTCTTCGCTATCTGGCTGAGGAAGATCGCTTTGATAAACTCCTGGAGAATCCCCAGGTTATGAAGATGCCTGTTGTCAGAAATGGCAGACAGGCTACGATCGGCTATCAGCCGAAGACATGGAAGGACTGGGAGTAGAAAAGCCGGCCGATATCGTGATATAGTTGTTGACAGTTGACACCCGGAGGGCCAAGAGAGCGAAGAGCAGAAAGGCCCTGTTTTCCAGGAGAGAGATGAATGATTAAGCGAGAAGCCATATTACATATTCCCCTGTCCCAATATGCCTTTGCGAACACGGAGTCGAATATGACCATTCGGCTCAGAACCGCCAGGAACAATGTTGAGAGGGTCGTTCTCTGGTATGGAGATCGGGTGCCGCCCAGCGACCCGAGCCATTTCATTCCTGTCCAGATGGATAAGATCATGTCCGCAGGCCTCTTTGACTACTTTGACGCGACGTTTGAGACCCCCTTTGAACGCGTCTGCTATTATTTTCAGCTGATCAGCGAGGAGGAAATGCTCTACCACTATGCGGAACAGACGGAGGAGATCCCTCCCCGGGAAAGCGACGACTGCTATCAGTATCCCTATATCCGGAGGGAGGAGCTGGGCTGGGAACCCAGGTGGTTTCAGGAGGCGATTGTCTATAACATCTTTCCGGACAGTTTCGTAAGTGAGAAAGAGGAGATGAATGCCGCTGGGGAGAAAATGCCTTGGGAGAGGGGGATTCAGCTCGAAAGCAGATTAGGGGGGACAATCAATAGCATCAGAGAAAAACTTGGATATATTCAGGAGCTGGGATTTAACTGCATCTACTTAAATCCGATTTTTACGGCAGGCGCCTATCACAAATACGATTTGCTGGATTACTTTCACATCTCGCCGAATCTTGGAACAGATGAAGATTTTCGTCATCTGGTCAAAGAAGCGCATCGTCGGGGGATGCGTATTATCATTGACGGGGTTTTTAATCATTGCAGCTGGTACTTTTCCAAATTTGATGATGTCGTCAAAAATGGCGCGAAGTCCCAATATGCGGACTGGTTTTATCGTCTGGAACATCCGGTGATCAGGTCAGAGAAAAGAGGAGAGAAACCCCGCTACAGCTGTTTCGCTTACAGTCACAAGATGCCAAAGTGGAATACGTCAAATCCTGATGTCAGAGCCTATTTTATGGAGGTGTGCCGATACTGGCTAAAGGAGTTTGGGATTGATGGCTGGCGGCTGGATGTGGCCAATGAAGTGGATCGGGAATTCTGGCGGGAGTTTAAGCGCGTGTCAAGGGAAAGCAACCCGCAGAGCGTTCTGATTGGAGAAGTGTGGGAGAGCGCTGAAACCTGGCTCAACGGGGATATGTTTGACTCCACGATGAATTACAGCTTTCGCAGGATCTGCCTGGATTTTTTCGGACAAGGAAAGATCGGAACGGAAGTCTTCCATGATCGGGTTGCCAAAATGCTCTTGCGTTACCGCACAAGCAGTCTGCGTGTACAGCTGAACCTGCTTGACAGCCACGATGTGAATCGTTTCCTGTCAGACTGCCAGGGGGATGAGAACAGATTCAAGCTGGCGGAAGTATTCCTGTTTACATCTCCTGGGATTCCCTGCGTCTTCTATGGAGATGAGCTTGGAATGGGCGGGGATACGGAGTCCGCTCTTCGCGGACCGATGCCCTGGGAGAGAGCGGGACTGGGCTACAGCGATTTCTTCAGGCGTCTGATCGCTCTGCGAAAGCAGAATCCGGTTCTCACATATGGGAAGTTCAGGCTGGTTCGCAAGAACGAAGCGGGCCTGTACATGTTCTCCCGTTCCGATGAAGAGGAAGAACTGATCATCTGCCTGAACAACAGCGCAGAAGAATTTGATATCAGCGCTGATCTGCAGGGGGGAGAACTCCTGATGCAGGAGGGCTGCAGTGATCAGATCCTGGGCGGCATGGGATATGCGATTCTTCGAAGGGATCTGGATCAAGGTGGTGAGTAATCCCCGCCCTCTCAGACCACCCTGCGTACCGTTCGGTACACGGCGGTTTTAATCGTTGACCTGTAAAGGCTGATACGCACTGGCTGGATCATAAAAGCCTGTGCGCATCAGCCTTTCTTTTTGCGTCCGGCGGCGTGCGTCTCGCATTGCTGATGTTTGCGCCCAGACATCTTCTGGGAAGAGAAACGCGGAAACTGACTTGGGGAAACTGACTTGCGTAAGCTGACTTGAGGAAAGTGACTTAAAGAAGCCAGATATCTTCCTCCTCCTCGGATCGATCGGGAAGGGACGACGGCTTTTCTGTTTTCTTATCCTTTTTGGCAGAGGGGACGCTGCCCACTGAGGATGCTTCATGTGTCTGCGATATGGGACCGGGGACGGCCTCCATTCCAAACATCTGCAGGGCCTGGTTGACCTTGTCCATGCGGACGGTCTTCTTGCCCTGCTCTAACTCTCTCACAAAGCGAAGACCCAGTCCGGAACGGACGGCGAACTCCTCCTGGGTGATGCCGAGTCTGCGTCGGTTTTCCTTTACATAGTCGCCAATTCGGCTCATTATGGCCTCCTTTTCTTTGGAAATTCGATGGATCAGGTCGATAAATTATACCATAAGAGGTATAAAACGACATCAGATATTCTATTTTGATGAGTTTATCTAGGACATCAGTGAGAGAAAGACAATTTTCGGTATTAAGGAATCCCACCGAAGACGGAGTCGATCCGGACTTTCTGTTGAGAAATTTGGATAAAACAGAGCAGAATCGTAGTAATCCACTGGTTTCAGGTTGATGGTCAGACCTTGAAATCCAGACAAACTCTGGAAGCGGTATAGGGCCGAACGATACCGTCGGCGACTGCTACGTGGGCGGGGTGAATAGAGTAACCCTTCAGATGTTCAAAACTGTCAAAGCTGGCATCCAGCATGAGGTCCGCGTTGGAGGTTTCAAGGCCATTGGTATGAACCGTGATTTTCACCAGTCCGGGGATCTGTCCGGCCAGACTTTCCAGTCCTTCTTTGATTCTCCGTTTGATCTCGGTCTTTCTGGCTGTGTTGTATTCATCTTTCAGTGTCCACAAAATAACGTGTTTAACCATATGAAATTCCCCTCTCTGTCAGGACTAAGAATATTGAGATGCAGCAGGTATCAAAAGCCTATGTCCCACTGGTAAGAAGATCCTTTGGGAAAATACTTTTGAAGCTGCATATATCATATATATTATAAGATCAGACATCGGGATGTGTCACGATTGACCCGCAATCATTTGCCTGGCGGAAATTTACGGAAGGAAATCAGCTGTCTACCCCGCTGTAATCTTTAAGCCCCTTATCGGACGGCTGAGAGAGCTGATTGATACGATCCTGCCAGTAGAGATCCTCTGTCAGCAGATCTACCTGCTTTCGTGAAGAGGGGGAAAGCTGATAATAGCGGGTCAGATGTTGATCCAGCGCGTCGCGCAGCGTATCGGGATCAGTCTCGCGCAGTTCTGCAGGAATGATGTGGTCTGCTAAGTAGAGGTCTGCGGGACTGACGCCAAAGAAAGCGGCTAATCTGGCCTCCCTTTCGGGAGTTGGAAGAATCTGCCCCCGATAGTAGCGGGTGATCGTCTCGTAGCGGACGCCGACATAATCACCCAATTCCTTTTTGCTTACGGGATGCCGCAGGGTCAGATAATTGAGATTCTTAGCCAGAAGAGCAGCGCGTCTGAGACGCTCCGGATCCTTCGTGATATCGTGATACTTGAATGAATCCGAATCTGCTTTCCTGCGTCCCATGAACCTGCTCCTCTCTGTAAAGAATAGGTTCAGTTTACAGAAAGCTTGCGTGGCAGACTGGACATTTACGGGATAAATCATGCGTTTGCACGATATGTAATTTCAGATGTAGCCGCCGTCAAGGCCGATCACCTGACCGGTCAGATAATCGCCGGAATCCAGAAGGGCGATCAGGGCGCGGGCGACATCTTGGGCGGTGCCCATTCGGTCGGCAGGAATGTCCCTGACGATGGCAGCCTTATCTTCTTGGGAGAGCATGGCGTTCATCCGGGTGTCAATCATGCCGCAGGCCAGGGCGTTGACCTGGATATGGGAGGGGGCTAATTCCTTGGCAAGAGCCATGGTGAAAGCGTTGACGGCTCCCTTTGAGGCGGAGTAGGCCACCTCGCAGGAGGCTCCGACCCGACCCCACATCGAGGAGATATTGACGATTTGCCCCTTCTGCGCCCGGATCATGGAGGGGACCAGAAATTTACTGGTGTAAAAGAGGGCGTTTACGTTGACGTCCATCAGGCGCTGCCAGTCGCCGACGGACATATCTGTGATCAGGCCCAGATGGGCGATCCCGGCGTTGTTGACGATGAGGTCGATGGAACCGTATTGCTCTAAATGCCTTCGGGCCGCCTCCTCTACAAAAGCCGGATCCGCAATGTCTCCGAGCAGGGGGAGGACCCTGATAGCGGAGTCCTGGTTTTTAGAAGCAGAACGCAGCTCTTCTGTCAGATTTTGCAGCGCTTCCTTCGAGTGATAGCCCAGGAGTGTCAGCTGATAGCCCCTCTGAGCCAGAGCCTTTGCTATGACAGATCCGATTCCGCCGGAGGCGCCGGTCACAAAGGCAGACCCCGGGCAGGGCGGGTTGAGGGCGGGAGAGTGGGGGCTTGCAGAAAAGACGGCAGAGGAAAAATGCGGTTTTTGATGTAAAGAAGTTTGAGCAGAAGATGTCATTGATTTAACTCCGGGAATGATAAGGGAATGAAGGATGACAGAGCTCATGGAGTCCATAAAGCCCATGAGATGTCCACAGATAAGTCTATTATAAATGATCTGGTGGTCAATTACTTATCAAATAAAATGAATAAAGGATCAGTAATTATCAGAATATATTAAGGCAAATTGCTTGATGGCAGGTCACAAATGCTTATAATAAGAGTATGAGGGGGACAAGTCCTCTCGCCTTAGAAACTGGAGGTAACTTTTATGAAGACGACAATTACCGGACGCAACATTGAACTGACCGATGGATTGAAGAGCGCTGTGGAGGATGCGCTCTCTAAGTTAGATCGATATTTTCGTGAGGATACACTGGCGCATGTGACAATGAGTGTCGATAAGGCCGGACAGAGGGTTGAGCTGACCATTCCTGTCAAGGGAGGTATTGTCCGCTGTGAGAAGACAACGGATGATATGTATGTATCCATTGACGCGGCTTCTGAGGGAATTGAGGATCAGCTGACCAAGTATCGCCACAAGCTGGTTGACCGGGCTCATAAGGGAGCCGTGTTAAACGCCGCTTTTGAGGAGGGCTTTGACGAGGACGAGGAGGAAGAGATTAAGATCGTCCGCACCAAGAAGTTTGACTTAAAACCCATGTACGCCGAAGATGCCTGCGCGCAGATGGAGCTTCTGGGGCATACCTTCTTTGTCTTCACCAATGCGGAGACAGATGCTGTCAATGTGGTTTACCGCCGAAAGAATGGAAGCTACGGATTGATCGAGCCGGAGGAGTAACAGGCTTTGCGGCCATTCTTTTCTCATTGCACTTATTTTGAAAATCATGGACTGCGCGTCGCAAGCATTCTATCGTCATAAATTATGACAAGGCTGCGCCGTAGGCATTCCAACAGCTATGAATCATGAAAAGCCCGCCCCAAAGGCCTCCCGCGATTGCATGGGATGTCATGAACGGCGGGCTTTTTTGGATGATAAAATCAAATCAGGCAGATTTTTATTCATGGCAGCAGACAGATGGAAAAGTCGCGTCTCGTTGTCTTTGGGGGAGAATAAAAATTCGCGAGGCAAATCGTAAGAACTGTTTGTTAAGGGGAGGTATGTTATGACAAAGATGAGAGGCCCGGCCTATGCCAGGCCTGGTTTTACGTGCAACCAGGATCAGATCGGGGGACTGATCCGGCAAAGAAGAGAGGAACTTGGTATTTCCCAGACCCGATTGTGCGAGGGGCTCTGCTCCTGCAGCACCATGTCCCGCATTGAGACAGGAGAGCAGATGCCCGGATTTCGCCTCTTGATGCAGATTCTGGACCGACTGGGTTTGCCCATCGAGTTCTGCTGGTCCTGCTCGAATACGGAGGAGTATCTGACCGAGCAGATCAAGCAGAGACTCTATCGGCTGCTTGAGCTTGGGATCCTGGAGGAAGACCCGGACTGGCTCTGGATCTTAGAGCAGCTGGCACAGCACGATGATCTGGCCGCAAGACAGTACCTGGAACTGCTGGGGCTTCTGGAGATGATCAAGGAGAAGCGCCAGATGATTCAGGCCCGGGGCGAGAACTTCTTCCCGGGTAGGGGGACGATGAAGGCGGAGAAGGCGTCGGAGGCTGCAAGGCAATGGGATAATGTAACGGTCTCCTTTGACAGATATCATAGAAGTAAAAAGCTGGCGGAGGGAGAAGAAAGATATGGGATACATCAGCGTTTTCTGAAGGAGAACAATGCGATTGACGCGGAACAGATCCGCTTCTATCACAGACTGGAGCAGGCGGCATTACAGGCGATGGCGATCACCCGCAGGGACTTCGATCCCATGGCCTCCATCCCGGCCATGGGGCCGGATCGCCTGGAGATTCATCTGTTGAATATTCTTGGTCTGGTCTATCTCTATGGAGGGGAAGGCAGGAAGGCGGCCCATCTTCTGGGCGGCGTTATGACAGTGATCAAGGAGAGAAGCCGCAATCAGGTTCCCCTGCGCAGATTGCTGGCGGTCGCTCAGAACAATCTGGCTCTCTGCTATGCCTCGAGGCAGATCTATGAGTTTGCCCTCATTTACGTCAATGAGGCAATCTCTAATATGCGGAGGGATGGGAGCGCTCTGCTTCTGGCAAGACTTTTGCGCACGCATATGGAGATCCTGCGGGCGATGGGAGATGAGGAGGGATATCAGCGAGATCGGCGATCCATCCACGGAATCTGCACGCTTCTGCCCGGCCGCAAGGTGGACGAGCTGGAAGAACAGCGGATTATGCAGAGACCTCTCGGGATCGCCATTCTGTGACAGGTCTCGGAATCGCCATACTGTGACAGGATCCTTGCGGTTTTGCCCTGTATGAAGTACACTTGACCAGACATTTGAGTCCTGCGGATGCAATGCCGCGGGAGCTTTTCGCACCGGTTCTCGGATATGAAGGAGCGTTAGAGATGAAGATTGTTGTTCTGGCAGGTGGCTTAAGTACCGAGCGGGATGTGTCTTTCAAGTCCGGGGATATGGTGGCAAGGGCTCTTCGCCGCAAGGGACATCAGGTTCTGCTTTTGGACGTCTTCATGGGCTATCGGGACGCGGAGTGCGATATCAGCGACATCTTCGACCGGGCGGAGGAGGCCTCTGTCAAGGTGGAGGATATCCCAAAAACAGCGCCGGATATTGCGGCCATCCGTGCCGGGCGTAAGGATCAGTCCAAGACCTTCTTCGGCCCTAATGTGATCGCGATCTGTCAGGCGGCCGATATCGTCTTCATGGCTCTGCATGGGGCCGATGGAGAGAACGGAAAAGTACAGGCTGCGTTTGACCTCTTTGGCATTCAATATACAGGGAATTCTTATCTGCCCTGTGCCATTGCCATGGATAAGGGAGTGGCCAAGACCTTCTTTACAGCCTATGGGATACCGACGCCCAGCGGAATCACATTAGAGAAAGAGGAACGTCAGGACGCGGCTAAGAAGGCAAAGATTCACTATCCCTGTGTGGTCAAGCCCGCCTGCGGAGGATCTTCTGTGGGAGTCACAATTGTCGAGGACCCCGGTCGGCTTGAGGAGGCCCTGGATGAGGCCTTCTACTGGGAGGACGAGGTTGTCATTGAGGAGTATATCAAGGGCAGGGAGTTCTCTGTCGGCGTCATGGAGGATCAGGTTCTTCCCGTGATAGAGATCGCTCCCATCCGGGGATTCTATGACTTCAAAAACAAGTACGCGGCGGGATCCGCGGTTGAGACCTGCCCCGCGGACCTGCCCCAGGAGACAAGCAGGCTCATGCAGAAGTATGCCGCAGATGTCTGCAAGGCGCTGGGACTGACGACGTATTCCCGACAGGATTTTCTCCTGGATGAATCCGGCCGCATCTTCTGTCTGGAGGCCAATACCCTTCCGGGCATGACACCGACTTCTCTGCTCCCCCAGGAGGAGGCGGTTCTGGGCATGTCCTATGATGACCTGTGTGAGGAGATCATTCGCATCTCCCTCAAAAAATATCAGAAATAAAATGAGACCGAATCAGATTCCAAACCCTCTGTACCATTGCGGACAGAGGGTTTTTTGTGCAGAATAGGAGAAGTTAAGACAGGATGGATCAGAGAGGGGAGAGTAAGATGAAGAACATGACCCTGGCAAATATTGCGGCTGCCTGTGGAGGAGAGCTGATCTTTCCGGCTGAAGAGCCTTACGCAAACGGCCGTGTGAAGGCCGACTATGAGCGGCTGACCATTGCCGGAGTGGTCACAGACAACCGGCAGGTGGAGAGAGATTTTCTCTTTATCCCCTTTGTCGGCGAGAAGGTAGACGCCCATCGCTTCATTCCCCAGGCCTTCGAGCAGGGGGCAGCCTGTTCCCTCTCGGAAGAGGATTTGATGACGGATCCCGTCGGCCCCTGTATCCGTGTGGAGAGCTCGCAGAGAGCCCTGATGGACATTGCCGCGTATTATCGCCGGCAGTTGAAGCTTCCCCTGGTGGGTATCATCGGCAGTGTGGGAAAGACCTCAACCAAGGAGATGGTAGCCTCTGTATTAAGTCAGCACTACTCTGTTCTTAAGACGGAGGGGAATTTCAACAATGAGATCGGCATGCCCATGACAGTCTTGAAGATTCGCGACCATCACCAGGTCGCCGTTGTGGAGATGGGAATTGATAACTTCGGGCAGATGTCCGCCCTGGCCGCCGTTGCCCGTCCAAATATTGTCGTTATTACGAATATCGGCGAGGCGCATCTGGAATTCATGAAGACCAGAGACGGGATCCTGGCCTCTAAGACGGAAGTTTTTGACTATCTGGCGGACGGGGCAAGCGTTATTTTAAACGGCGATGATGACCATCTCAACTGTATCCGCAGGGCAGGCGGCGCCAGAATTATCTTTTATGGTCTGGGAGTAGATTCCTCCGCGGCTGCCAGGGAGAAGGATAAAGACAAGCTGGCCCGGCTGAATGGGCAGATCGCGGAGCATCTGGCTAAGGCTAAGGATCGAGACGGTCTGGCTGACGGCTGTTTTGATATGAGCGCCGCCTATACGGACCAGGAGCGCCTGGCCAGGGAGACCTATCGAGCCGAGAATCTGTCGGCCCTGGGCATGGATGGGGTGTCAGCCTCCTTCATTACACCCGAAGGGGATTTTGAGGCAGTCATTCCCATTCCCGGTGAGCACAATGTCTACAACGCGCTGGCGGCTGCAGCTGTCGGACAGAGCCTGGGACTTGATTTGGATGAGATCAAGGCGGGGATGGAGACGGCCAGCACCATTTCCGGCAGGGCTCATTTTCTGCATCTGGGCGGGCTGACGCTGATTGATGACTGCTACAATGCCAACCCCTCTTCGATGCGGGCCTCTCTTGCGGTTCTGGCAAGGGCAAAGGGACGCAGGATCGCCGTCCTGGGAGATATGGGGGAGCTGGGAGAAAATGCCCCCGCTATGCACTACGAACTCGGGGAAAGAGCGGCAGAGGAAGGGATAGATATGCTCTATGCCGCAGGCGCTCTGGGCCGGGAGATCGCAAGAGGGGCCAGTGATGCCTCTTTGAACAGGAGGGAGGAAGGAGCTTTCTTTGCTGGGGAAGGGGAAGGTGTCCATCGGCGCGAGAAGCCGATGGAAATCTATGCCTGTCCCGATCGGGACGCATTGCTGGCGGATCTCCTTGGCCGGCTCAAGGAGGGTGATACCGTTTTAGTCAAGGCGTCACATTTCATGGGCTTTGAGGAAGTGGTGAAGGCGATTCAAGAGAGTTATGGAAAAGGGGACGCCCATGGCGGAGACAAAGAGTAGTAAATGGAGATAGGTCATAATTATAGGAGAGCGGAGCGCCCCTGACGGGGACAGAGAGTAGAGAACGGGTTTGCTTTGGGGCGGGCGTCGATGGATAGGATCTTCGCTGCTCTGGAGCGAATTTACTCTTGATCAGTTTGATGGAGACAGAGGAGGAAGGATGGCTACGATCAGGCGGATCCATAAGATTACGGATGAGAAGTTCCTGAACATGTATATTCTGGAGGGAGAGAAGAAGACTGGCGCTCCCATGCGCTACCAGCTGGCCTCCCGTGCCGGACGGGTGGAAGATTTGAAGATGAAGTCGCAAAAAAAGGATGCGGACGCGGTGATCGTCTATGCCCTTTATGCGGGAGAAGAAGCCTTCGACTCAAAAGATGAGGCGGCCTGTCAGAGCCTTCGCGAATCCGCGGATCTTCGGGTTGTGATGGTCCGTCAGTACCGGGCGGCAGTGGACTCTTTTGTCTATGAATTGCCCGCCGGCCTGGTCGATCCGGGAGAGGACATGCGCCAGGCCGCGGCTCGGGAGACCTTCGAGGAGACCGGACTGAAGCTGGATATACTGGATGTCGATCCCATCTTTGAGAAGGCTCGCTTCACAACGATTGGTATGACGGACGAGAACAACGGGATCGTCTACGGCTACGCCTATGGCCTGCCTGATACAGCGCATGAGGAGGACAGCGAGGAAATCGAGGTGATTCTGGCCGATCGAAAAAGAGTCAGAGAGATCCTGGCGAAAGGCAAGGTCAGCATGCCGACGGCCTATCAGCTCATGCATTTTCTGGGGGAGGGGGATCCCTTTGCCTTCTTAAGCTGAGCAGAGGAACTCAGGCGTCTGCCCCGGGAGGCCATGAAATGGAATTTGCGGGGGTTTTCGGAGAGGCGGAAGGCGAAAGAATTGCTTTTAGGGCATGGATCTGTATGAGAGCCTGCGTGGGCGCAGAGTCCGCGTGGGAAAAGAAGTGCTAGACGAAGCTCCTCAGATGTGTGAAGATATTAACGATATGCGCGGTATGTGGGAGTACCGCAGTGTATTGTTGCATCTATGAAAGGAGTTCAACGATGATCTACACAACAGAAGTACAGAATATGTGCCCGATCGCCAAGGGCGCAAAGCATGAACCGGCTCCCATCCCCGAGGAGGGAAAGTGGGTTCATGCCAAGCAGATTGGCGATATCTCAGGATTCACCCATGGCGTTGGCTGGTGCGCGCCGCAGCAGGGCGCCTGCAAGCTCTCTTTGAACATCAAGAACGGCATCATTGAGGAGGCCCTGATCGAGACGATCGGATGTTCGGGAATGACCCATTCCGCCGCGATGGCAGCGGAGATCCTCCAGGGCAAGACCATTCTCGAGGCCCTCAATACCGACCTTGTATGTGATGCAATCAATACCGCAATGCGCGAGCTCTTCCTTCAGATTGTCTATGGGCGCTCTCAGTCCGCCTTTTCTGATGACGGACTCGCTGTCGGCGCCGGCCTTGAGGACCTGGGCAAGGGCCTTCGTTCTCAGGTTGGAACCATGTACGCGACCAATTCCAAGGGAGTCCGCTATCTGGAGATGACAGAGGGCTATGTCACGGACCTGGCTTTAGATGAGGACAATCAGGTAATCGGTTACAAATACGTCTCACTCGGTAAGATGACAGACTTTATTAAGAAGGGTGACGATCCCAACACAGCATGGGAGAAGGCCAGGGGCCAGTATGGCCGCATCGATGACGCTGTTAAGTTCATCGATCCCCGTAAAGAGTGATCATTCGAGAGGAAGGAGACGATAATCATGGCATTATTTGAGAATTATGAGGGAAGAATCGAGAAGATCACTTCCGTGTTAAACAGCTATGGGATCAAGGACATTGAGGAGGCTAAGAAGATCACAGAGGACGCCGGCCTCGATGTCTATCATATGGTAGAGGGAATTCAGAATATCTGCTTCGAGAATGCCAAGTGGGCTTATACGGTCGGCGCGGCCATCGCGATCAAGAAGGGCTGCCGCAGGGCTGCCGATGCAGCCGCCGCAATCGGAGAGGGACTGCAGGCTTTCTGTATTCCGGGCTCGGTCGCAGACCACCGCAAGGTAGGACTTGGCCATGGAAATCTTGGTAAAATGCTCCTGGAGGAGGAGACAGAGTGCTTCTGCTTTTTGGCAGGACACGAGTCCTTTGCCGCAGCCGAGGGGGCGATCGGCATTGCAAGCAAGGCCAACAAGGTTCGCCAGAAGCCCCTGCGCGTGATCTTAAACGGACTGGGCAAGGACGCCGCCCAGATCATTTCCCGGATCAATGGATTCACCTTTGTAGAGACACAGTACGACTATCACAGTGCCAAGCTGAACATCATCAGTGAGACTCCCTACTCCAAGGGGATACGCGCGTCCGTCAAGTGCTACGGAGCCGACGATGTCCAGGAGGGCGTTGCGATTATGCATCAGGAGAATGTCGGCGTATCCATCACCGGCAATTCCACGAACCCCACCCGCTTCCAGCATCCCGTCGCAGGCACCTATAAGAAGGAGTGCAATGAGATGGGCAAGAAGTACTTCTCAGTTGCGTCCGGCGGCGGCACCGGCCGTACCCTGCATCCCGATAACATGGCCGCAGGCCCGGCTTCTTACGGTATGACCGATACCATGGGCCGCATGCACTCGGATGCACAGTTTGCGGGTTCTTCCTCTGTCCCTGCCCATGTTGAGATGATGGGCCTGATCGGTATGGGGAATAACCCCATGGTCGGGGCAACGGTTGCCGTAGCTGTTTCTGTCGAGGAGGCCGCTAAGGACGGAAAGTTCTAAAGAGCTGCGCAGATCAGAAGACTTGCGCAGGCCCGATGAGGCGATAAGCAGGAAGACTGCGGTCAGGCGAGAGATTCCCCTGGCCGCGGTCTTTTTTGTGCAGCATCGTTTGCTGTACGCCGCATAGATTTTCTGCATATTCCATTTTTGCCGCAGACAGTATCGTTTGCTGTACGTCGCATAGAGTTGCTGTCTGTCGTGCGCGGCATGATTTTGCTGTCTGCGAACGGAATCAATCAGCGGGCTGCGACCGGAATAAATCGGAGGGCACACTGCAGAAGAGGGGGACACTATGCTAGAATAGGTTGGTGAATGAGCTGAACAATGAGGACAAAAGCATGCCCGATAACAATCGAAATCTATCACCCAAAGACACACGCCGGCCCCGTCGGAATACCGGCTGGAATATCCTTCTGCCCTTTCTGGCGGCGGCCCTGGTCCAGAACCTGGTGGCGGTTTTTGCCAGTCAGATCCTGGTGGTGGATCAGGCCATTCACTTCGAGGGAGGCTCCTATGCCGATTTCATCCGCTCCTCTTTTGAGCGGATGCAGGGGCAGGCTTTTACCAGCCTGACCCTTCTTGTCTACGCTTTTATCTGCGTGATCTGGTTCGGCATATGGTATCGCAGGGAGTTCCTCCAGACACAGAAGCCGGCCAGGGATTACAGATGTCTGGTCCGTCAGTACAAGCACTGGTCCTGGATGCTGATCCCGGGGATCCTGCTTTTTATCCTGGGAGCTCAGTACCTGTCCACTTATATCATGAACACTCTGGCAGCCCTGGTTCCCCAGTGGATGGCTGAATATCAGGGGATCCTGCGCTCGTCGGGACTGGATGACATTCAGACCTCCCTTCCCATGATCCTCTATGCCGTCTGTCTGGGCCCTGTCTGCGAGGAACTCTGCTTTCGAGGTCTGACCATGAGTTATGCCCGCCGCGTCGGTGGATTCTGGATGGCAAACATTCTCCAGGCCCTGCTCTTTGGTTTCTTCCACATGAATATGCTGCAGGGGACCATGGCCTTTCTCCTTGGGCTGGCTCTGGGTTATGTCAAGGAGAAGTCACAGAATCTGACGCTGGTGATTCTTCTGCATATGGCATTTAACGCCACGAGCGCCTTCATCCCCGGACTTGTTATCTCCGCGGATAATCCGGTCAGTTATTTTGTCTGCCTGTTTGGCGGACTGATCGCGGCTTACGCGGGGCTGGAGCTTTTGGTTCGCGGCAGCTCTCCACGGATTGTCGAGGTAGAGTGAGAGGAGTTGTAAATGTCCTTTGTCCATCTTCACAGCCACACCCAGTTCAGCCTCCTGGACGGATCAAATAAGATCCGCGATTATGTGAGCCGGGTCAGGGAACTGGGAATGAATGCCGCGGCGATCACCGACCACGGTGTCATGTACGGCGTGATTGAATTTTATAAGGAGTGCCAGGCGCAGGGAATCAAGCCCCTGATCGGATGTGAGGTCTATGTCGCGACCGGCTCCCGCTTTGACAGAAATTCCGGGTCGGCGGGAGAGGATCGCTACTACCATCTGATTCTGATCGCCGAGAACAACCGTGGCTACGCCAACCTGATCAAGATCGTATCCGCGGGATTCGTGGACGGCTACTACTATAAACCCCGCGTTGACCGGGAGATCTTAGAGCGCTATCACGAGGGTATTATCTGCACCTCCGCCTGCCTGGCGGGACAGGTGCAGAAGTATCTGCAGAGAGGTCAGTATGAGGCGGCGAAGGAGGCGGCCCTCTGGCACGAGAATACCTTCGGCCATGGCAACTACTATCTGGAATTGCAGGATCACGGACAGGCCGTCGACGGACGCGTGGTTCAGGAATTGATCCGCCTCTCGGGGGAGACCGGGATTCCTTTGGTGGCGACCAATGACTGCCACTATACCATGGCTGAGGACTGGGAAGCTCACGATGTCCTGCTCTGCATTCAGACAGGCAAGAAGATCACGGACACAGACCGCATGCGCTATGAGGGCGGTCAATACTATGTCAAAAGTGAGGAAGAGATGCGCAAGCTCTTCCCCTTCGCCCCGGAGGCCATCGAGAACACCCAGAAGATTGCCGACCGCTGCCAGGTGACCATAGAGTTTGGCGTGACCAAGATGCCTCACTACGCGGTGCCCCGGGGCTATGACGCCTGGACCTATCTCAACAAACTCTGCTATGAGGGGTTAGACCGGCGCTATGGGGATGGGGCGGACGCCCTGAAGCCCCAGTTAAGCTACGAGCTGGGCGTCATCCAAAAGATGGGCTATGTGGATTACTTCCTGATCGTCTGGGACTACATCAATTACGCCAGGACCCACGGCTGTACCGTCGGCCCCGGCCGCGGGTCCGCCGCCGGTTCTCTGGTGGCCTATACGACCGGGATCACGGATATTGACCCCATCCGCTTTCAGCTTATTTTCGAGCGCTTTTTAAATCCGGAGCGAGTCACCATGCCGGATATCGATGTGGATTTCGACTATGAGCACCGGGGCGACGTCATCCGCTATGTCACTGAGAAATACGGGGAAGACGCGGTCACACAGATCATCACATTTGGAACGCTGGCGCCTAGAAATGCCATTCGAGATGTGGGGCGTGTCCTGGATCTCCCCTATGGCCTGGTGGATACGGTGGCCAAGTCTGTTCCGCAGGAGCTGAAGATCACGATTGACAAGGCGCTGAAGGCCAATCCGGAGCTGAAGAAGTCCTACGATGAGGACGAGGAGGTCCATAATCTGATTGATATGGCCCGGAAGCTGGAGGGCCTCCCCCGCAATTCCTCTACCCACGCCGCCGGTGTGGTAATCGCGGCCAAGGCAATGGATGAGTATGTGCCCCTGGCCAGAGGAACCGACGGAAATGTCGTCACCCAGTTCAATATGATTGAGGTGGAGGAGCTTGGCCTGCTCAAGATGGATTTTCTGGGGCTTCGCACCTTAAATGTCATTGCAGATGCCGTTCGGGACGCCAGGGCCAATCATCCCGGGCTTGACCTGGATATTAACCGGATCCCCTATGACGATCCCGAGGTCTACGCCATGATCGGCAGGGGCCAGTGTGAGGGGGTGTTTCAGCTGGAGTCCGCCGGCATGAAGTCCTTCATGAAGGAGCTCAAGCCCGCCAATCTGGATGACATTATCGCGGGAATCGCCCTCTACCGGCCCGGCCCCATGGATTTTATTCCCCGCTATATCAAGGGCAAGAAGAATGCGGACGCCATCGTCTACGACTGTCCCCAGCTCAAGCCGATCCTGGAGTCGACCTATGGCTGTATTGTCTATCAGGAGCAGGTGATGCAGATCGTCCAGCAGCTGGCCGGTTATTCCCTGGGCAGAGCGGATCTGGTTCGCCGCGCCATGTCCAAAAAGCACGCGGATGAGATGGAGAGGGAGCGCCATAACTTCATCTTCGGGAACAGGGAAGAGGGTGTGGCCGGCTGTCTTGCCAATGGAATTTCCGAAGCAGTTGCCAGTAAGATCTACGATGAGATGATGGATTTCGCCAACTATGCGTTTAACAAGTCCCATGCGGCCTGTTACGCGGTGATTACCTACCAGACAGCCTATCTCAAACACTACTATCCCAGGGAGTTCATGGCAGCCCTGATGACGACCTTTATTAACCAGTCGGACAAGGTATCTCAGTATATTGCCCATTGCAGGGAGATCGGGATTGAGGTTCTGCCCCCCGATATCAACTCCGGGGATGGGCGCTTTGTGGCGGATGACAAGGGGGTTCGCTACGGAATGTATGCGATCAAGAGCGTCGGACATCCGGTCATCGACGCCATTGTCGCGGAGAGAAATGCCCGCGGGCCTTTCAAGACCCTCGAGGATTTCCTGACCCGGGTGTCCGACAAGGCGGTCAATAAGCGGTCTGTCGAGAACCTGATCAAGGCGGGAGCCTGTGACTCCCTGGATGGAAATCGCAGGCAGATGACCTATATCTTTCCGACGATTATGGATCAGGTTAGCTCTGAGAAGAAGCACTCCATGGCCGGACAGATGAGTCTCTTTGATATCGCCGGGGAAGAGGGCAGAGAGGATTTCGCCTTTAAGATGCCGGATGTGGAGGAGTTTGACAGGCAGCAGCTGTTGGCCTTCGAGAAGGAAGTTCTGGGGATCTATGTCTCGGGACACCCCCTGGAAGACGATCTGGATTTGATCCGAAAGAATACGAGCGATAATACACTGGAATTTCGGCTGGATCAGGAGAAGGGACAGGCTCCGATCCAGGACAAGAAGCAGGTGGTTTTAGCGGGGATGATCACTTCCAAGAATGTTCGCTTCACCCGCAACAACCAGCCCATGGCGATCCTCAACCTGGAGGACCTCTACGGGACGGTCGAGCTTGTCGTCTTCCCGAAGGCCTTCGAGAGAGTTCGGGATTTTCTGGAGCTGGACGCCAAGGTCTTGGTCTATGGCAGAGCAGGTGTGGAGATCGACAGGGATGCCAAGGTTCTGGTTGAGGATCTGGTTTTATTTGACCAGGTGCCCCGGGAGATATGGATCCAGATCCGGGATCAGGGTGAGTACGATGAGAAAGCGGACGCGCTGAAGAAGCTCTGTCAGATTTCGCGGGAGCGTCAGGCCGTGGCCGGATCCGCCGATTTGATCATTTATCGCAGAGCAGACAGGGCGATCCGCCGTATGCCGGCGGACTGGCAGATGGGGACAGATTCGGAGTCCCTGGTCTCTCTTGGTCAGCTGTTCGGACAGGACAATGTCAGACTTGTCAGCGGCAAATATTTATTCGGCAGAAAGCGGCAGGGATATCGCCCGGATCGGCCCTAGCAGAAGAGCGTGAGGGGAAAGAGAAAAGATGATCAGAGAGCGCCTCATAGGACCCTGACTCTTCTTCTCTATTGAAAAGAAAGAGGATGGGCGGTAAAATGAGCCCGATATG
This sequence comes from Shuttleworthella sp. MSX8B, assembly GCF_000524295.1. Taxonomy (NCBI): domain Bacteria; kingdom Bacillati; phylum Bacillota; class Clostridia; order Lachnospirales; family Lachnospiraceae; genus Shuttleworthella; species Shuttleworthella sp. MSX8B. Next base: position 47,305 of record NZ_JAQT01000032.1, on the reverse strand, counting down.
TAGAAACTGGAGGAAGAGTCCATGGTGAAAGAGATTAAATGCATTGGCGTGTTGACCAGCGGAGGCGATGCGCCCGGAATGAATGCAGCCATTCGCGCCGTTGTTCGAAAGGCGCTGGCAGCCGGCCGGCAGGTCAAGGGAATTCATCGGGGTTATGCGGGCCTGCTCAACGAGGAGATTGTGGAGATGAACGCCCACAGTGTCTCTGATATTATCGGCAAAGGTGGGACGATCCTTCAGACGGCCCGTTGCCTGGAGTTTGCCCAGGAAGAATATCAGAAGAAGGCTGCCGATATCTGCAAGAAGCATGGGATTGACGGCCTGGTTGTCATCGGAGGCGACGGATCCTTCAAGGGGGCGCAGAAGCTTGCCGCCCACGGGATCAACACCATCGGCCTGCCCGGAACCATTGACCTGGATATCTCATGTACCGAGTACACCATCGGCTTCGACACGGCAGTGAATACCGCCATGGAGGCGATCGATAAGGTGCGCGATACATCGACATCGCATGAGAGGTGCTCCATCATTGAGGTGATGGGACGGGGGGCTGGCTACATTGCCCTCTGGTGCGGTATCGCCAACGGCGCTGAGGATGTTCTCCTCCCGGAGATCTATAATTATGATGAGCAGTCCATTGTGGACCATATTATCGCGGATCGCCGCAGAGGCAAGCAGCATCACATTATTGTCAACGCGGAGGGCATCGGACACTCCATGTCCATGGCCAAGAGAATTGAGGCCGCGACCGGAATCGAAACCAGAGCAACCATCCTGGGTCACATGCAGCGGGGGGGGTCTCCCACGGCTAAAGACCGCGTCTACGCCTCCACCATGGGAGCTATGGCAGTGGATCTCCTCTGTGAGGGTAGAACAAACCGGGTTGTGGGCTATAATCATGGCGAGTTCCAGGACTTTGATATTGACGAGGCCCTGGCGATGAATAAGGACTTGGACAAGTATCAGGTGGAGATTTGCCGCGTCCTGTCCAATTGATGGACCAAGAGAGAACAGGCAGTAAGAAGCGGGACCAAAGAGATAGAGGAGGCAGGCGGCTGCTCCCTCTATTTTCTTATGGAAGGGTCCTGGCCGTAGAAGCGGACCTGCTGCAGACTCATTGGAAGCGGGACAGGAGGCAGGAATAGATCCCTGTCGTAGAGCTGTCGGTTTTTTCAAAGGGAAAAGGTGAACAATGATCTCAAGTACATCCAATGAACATGTCAGACAGGTTTGCCAATTGCAGAAGAAGAGCAGGATTCGCCGCAAGGAGGGACTCTTTGTGGCGGAGGGGCTTCGCATGGTCTGCGAGACCCCGGCGGAGCTGGTCAGAGAGATCTATGTCTCAGAGCGCTTTCTCGCAGAGCACGGAGAGGACAGGGTCTATCGGGATTTCCTGGACAGCCTGGAAGCGGGCCGAAATCAAAACAGAAAAACGCAGGGCGGACAAACAGGTCCGCTGGAAGTCTCGGACCCTGTGATGGAGTACATGTCCGATACCGTGACACCCCAGGGAATCCTGGCAGTGGTTCGACAGCCCGCCTATCAGTGGGAGGAGCTTCTGGGCGGACACAAGACCCTTCTCATGATTTTAGAAAACATTCAGGATCCCGGAAATCTGGGGACGATCTTTCGCACGGCAGAAGGAGCGGGAGCAACGGGCATTCTGATGAGCAGAGATACGGTGGATCTCTTCTCCCCCAAGGTGATTCGGTCTACCATGGGTTCCCTCTATCGGGTTCCCTGGCTGATCACAGAGGATTTGCCCTCCTGTCTTAAGAGGGCCAGGGAGGCAGGCATTTGTCTCTACGCGGCTGACCTGCAGGCCAAATGTGATTATGATCAGGCGGACTGCCGGACAGCCTGCGGATTCTTGATCGGCAATGAGGGAAGCGGACTGAGGGAAGCGACGGCGGCCCTTGCGGATGTCAGAATCCGTATCCCCATGGGGGGACGATTGGAGTCTTTAAATGCGGCGATGGCGGCCGGAATCCTCATGTATGAGGCGGCAAGACAGAGAAGGCGAGGATAAGATGAGGATTGACTTTCGGGAGATTGCCTCGGGCAGAAATATCGCTGATTACACGGTGGAAGACAAGAGTAATCAAAGCCGGACCAGGAAGATTTATGGAGCGATCGAAGAGGCCTGCTATGCCCTTGATCTTCCCAGGCCCATCTGGCTGGATCAGAATATTCGCGAGTTCAGGCGGCACGCGAAAACGCGTTTCGGGCAGGACTCTTTCATGGAAGAGCTCTCCTTTGACTTCCTGGAGATTCAAGTGCTTGAAGAAGATCTATGGTAAAATAGAAGGAGTGAGTACCAGGCCGGGAGGTGGAAGATGGAAGCTCTTGAAGCGATCGGCGAGGGGCCGGACAGCTGGAATACGATGATGCTCCTGTACAATGCGGCGCTCAAGGAGATCAATACCAAGGTTGAGATCCTGATCGATGAATTTCAGCATGTGCACCGCTACAATCCCATTGAGTATGTGAAGTCAAGAATCAAGTCCCCTGAGAGTATTGTGGCCAAATTAAAGAGATACGGCTATGAGCCGACCATTCATAACATGGTCCAGTACTGCAATGACATCTCGGGAATCCGTATCGTGTGCTCCTTTACCTCTGATATCTATCGAATTGTTGAGTCGATTCAGAGACAGAATGACCTGCGGATTCTCCAGGTCAAGGACTATATTTCCAAGCCCAAAGAATCCGGCTATAAGTCTTATCACCTGTTGGTTTCTGTGCCTATTTTCCTGTCAGATCGGGTGGTGGACACCAAGGTGGAGATCCAGATCCGCACCATAGCTATGGATTTCTGGGCCTCTTTGGAGCATAAGATCTATTACAAGTTCGAAGGCAAGGCCCCGGCTTATATCAGCAGAGATCTGAGGGAGTGCGCGGATTTCGTCTCTATGCTGGATGCCAAGATGCTCTCCCTCAACGAGGCCATCCAGGCGGCCAAAAAGGTCAACGAGGAAGAGGCTGAGGCGGAGCGGAAAGCCACGCGTCCTGCAGACTGACGCCGGGGTTGGAGGGGGAGGCCTTGCCTGCGGCAAATTCTCTCAGTTCCCGGGCAGAGGCCTCGTGCTGCCAGACTTCTCCGTTTTCCAGAAGCATTCCTGCCAGACAGGAGCGAACCTGATCGGGGAGCCGGCGGATGGCCTGGCGGTCCAGATCCGCGGTTTCAATGGCGGGGCCGAAGGTCAGGATCAAAGTGGATTTGCGCGTCCAGGGCAGGCGGGGGAATTGATCCTCCAGAGCTCTGGAGCTGTTGCTGATGGCAACCGGTATGATGGGGGCGCCTGATTTGCCGGCAATCTTAAAGCTGCCCCCGTGGAAGGGTAGCATGGAATCGGTCTTGGACCGGCTGCCCTCGGGGTAGATGAAAATGGAGTGTCCGCGCCCGAGCATATCAATGGCTTCCAGGACCATTTTCAGGCCCTCACGGGTATTTTTACGGTCCAAAAAGAGGACATCAAGACAGGACATCCAGGTGGACAGAAGGGGGATCCTGGAGAATTCCTTTTTCCCGATATAAGAAGTGGGACCGGGCAGCAGGGGAAGAGTACAGAGGACATCGAAGAAGCTCCGGTGGTTGCCCATATAGATAAGAGCCCTGTCCCGGGGAATATTCTCCAGACCGCGGATGACCAGTCTGACGCCCACCAGCCGCTGGATCATAGTCACAGCCCAGGATAAGATCCTGTGGCTGACGCGCCAGGCTGAGTCGGGAGATGCCTTGTGCCAGAGCCAGAGCGCGAGAAGCAGAGGGCTGGTTACAAGCAGAAAGAGGATGACAAAAAGAAGGGTGATGATGCCTCGGATCATTGCGGTCTCCTTTGAAAGATCAATTCACATGATGACCCTATCATATCATATGAAGGGGATAAAATTCTTCCGGCGGGCCAAGCTGCTTTGGAGTATTTTAGGGAAGAAGACGAAGCAAATGTTACAGATAAATAACCGGGTCGAAGATCAGGGAAATGGCACGGAATAGGCAAGCCGGGCTGCGGATCATGACACGGGATAGGCAAGCCGGGCCGAAGATCAGGGAAATGCTACCGTATCAAAATCAAGTAAATGTTACAGAACTTTGACAAAATACAGATGAGATGTTATCATAGACCAAAATGTGATCCGCCTTATCTGGAGCTCTTGACTCTGGCGTCTATCGCGTGGATCCGACACCAGGAAGGATAATAGATGGAAACTTCAGACTTCGATAAGGTACGGGCTTCCGTTGCCCAGAGCTGCGGCAGCAGAGTTCGTCTTCAACTCGATCGCGGAAGGAACAAGATCGATGTTCAGGAAGGCGTGATTCAGGAGGCCTATCCAAGTGTCTTCACGATTTTGGTGGATGACAGAGAAGAGAGGAAACCGGCTCAGCTTCTGAGTTTCAGTTACACGGACATTATTACCAAAGAGATTCGCATGCAGTTGTGCGAGGATTGAGGATTAAGGAGTTTTCAGAATGCGCAGACGTACTTTTCAGCTGGCAGCCAAGGGAATTACCTTTTCGCTTGTTTTGACATCAGCCCTTGTGATGATGCCTGCTTCCTATCCCCAGGTAGAAGCGGCGGAGATCAGCGACATTGAGGCTCAGCAGGCACAGGTTCAGAGTGAGCTCGCCTCTTTGGACAGTAATCTGGTGCAGGTGGTCAAGCAGCTGGAGGATCTGCAGACGCAGATCTCAGACAAACAGCAGGAGATCGCCAGCACGGAGCAGAGCATTAAGGACGGGCAGGCCGCTGCGGATCAGCAGTATCGGGATATGAAGGCCCGTATGAAGAGCATGTATGAGACAGGGGATAATAATTCCCTCCTGGCCATCATGGCGGAATCTGGCAGCCTGGCCGAACTGGTCAGCCGCGTGGAGTACTCCAATCAGCTTTACACTTATGATCGAAATCTTCTGGGTTCTTACAAGGCGACCGTAGAAGAGGTGACTGCCCTCAAGGGGTCCCTGGAATCCGAGAAGGCTGAGTTGAGCGCTCGTCAGGGAGAGCTGAAGACGACGCAGACCAATCTCAACACCATGATTTCTTCCAAGCAGGGGGAGGCGAGCAATTTGTCCGCCCAGCTGGAGGAGGCCAAGGCCTTAGCTGCAAAACAGGCGGAACTGGAGCGCCAGAAGCAGGAGCGGGAGGCTGCCGCGAGACTTGCGCAGATTCAGAGCCAGAATCGCACTAACCAGACCAGACAGGCGAATAACAGTCAGGACAATTCCAACAACAATGGTGGAAATACTTCCAGGAAGAACTCGAACAATGGAGGGAACACCACACCTTCAAAGAATACTACCAATAAGAATACCTCCACGAACAGGAATAATAGCAGCAATACGACAACAGAGCGCTATTCAGGCGGGAACGCTATCGTCGCTTATGCCTGCCAGTTTGTGGGACGCAGGTATGTCTGGGGAGGAGCGTCATTGACCAATGGAGCGGACTGCTCCGGCTTTGTCGGCCAGGTGATGGCGCATTTCGGCCTACTCAGTCAGGCGCAGGCAGACAAACACGGTTATACCTCAGCGAGCCTGGTAAATGTGGGTAAGCCGGTGGCCGAGAGGGATATGCAGCCGGGAGATATCATCTGTTACCCTGGCCATGTGGCGATTTATGCCGGCAACGGAGTTGTCGTTGAGGCTCAGAATGAGCAGTGCGGAATCCGCTATGGCCGCCCTTATAATAAGTATTTCGGCTCCATCACCGCGATTCGCCGTCTGGGCGTCTGAGACAGGGCACTAGATTTTAACAGGAACATCTATTTCAATTAAGAAGAATTGACTGGCAGGCCGGCCACTATCAATCGTAATCTTGCGCTTGACGCAGATGCGCTGATAGTGGTCGGTCTGTTAGTCTGACAAAAGAGGGTCTGTCTTCTCCCGGAAGATGAAGTGCCCCTTTTGATATAAGTTGAAGACGAAGTGCCCCTTTTGATATAAGTTGAAGACGAAATGCTCCCTTTTTGAGATGAGATAAAGACAGCATGCCCCTCTTGAGATAGGATGAAGATGAAATGCTCCTCTTGAGTTGACAGATCAGGAATCAGAGAGCAGAATTGCAGTGGATTCCAAAGGAAGGACAAGTTCCGGATCCTGTTCAAGAATTTTTGTGCAGAACCAATTCTGTGTATAGAAAGAAGCGGAAGATGAAAGTTGGAAGAAATGATCCCTGCTGGTGCGGGAGCGGGCGCAAGTACAAGCAGTGCCATATGGCGTTTGACCAGAAGCTGGATCACCTGGCCAGTCAGGGGCACATTGTCCCCCGCCGTGATCTGATCAAGACGCAGGAGGACATTGTCATGATTCGGGAGGCCGCCAAGGTCAACCGGGCCGTTTTAGATGAGGTGGCAGAGAAGATCTGTGAGGGGATGCCCACTTCGGACATTGACCGCATCGTTGCGGAGAAGACGGCCAGCTATGGCGCTGTCTGTGCCCCGCTCAACTATGAGGGCTTTCCGTACAGTGTCTGTACCTCGGTCAACGATCAGGTCTGCCACGGCTTCCCCTCTGAGAATGTGATTCTCAAGGAGGGGGATATCATCAATGTGGACTGCACTTCCATTTTAAATGGGAAATATGCCGACTCTTCCCGCATGTTCATGATCGGGCAGGTTTCCGAGGAGGCCAGAAAGCTGGTGGAGGCGACCAAGAAGGCCTGTGATCTGGGCCTGGAGCAGGTCAAGCCCTGGGGCTTTCTGGGCGATGTCGGTCAGGCGGTTAACGACTATGCGACTTCCTGCGGCTATCAGGTGGTTCGGGAGATCGGGGGCCACGGGGTAGGCAATGGCTTTCACGAGGATCCCTGGGTCGGGTTCACGACCAGGCGGGGAAGCGAGATGGTTATGGCGCCGGGACTTATGTTTACCATTGAACCCATGATCAATGCCGGGAGCAGTAAGGTATATACGGACAAAAAGAACGGCTGGGAGATCTACACGCTGGACGGTTCCCTGTCCGCCCAGTGGGAGTATCAGGTCCTTGTCACCGAGGACGGCTATGAGATGATTTCCTGGTAGTATCATCCTGCTCAACCGAAAGTCCTCTATGGGCTCTTAAGGGTCCCGCCCCAACATTTGACATAGAGCCCAAAAAAGCGAGGACCTTGGCCTTTCTCTTCGACCAGGATCCCCGCCTACGAATTAACGTCTGTTAAATTGTCCAACGGACTTTTACCCCCTTTCGGGTAACAGTCAACGGTTACAATACAGCGAGCCCTGCTCGCGCCTCTTTTCCTCCCGGATCATCTGACGACTTCATACATGTCTCATCTCGTATCACTTCGTTCTGTCTCTTCTGGTTCTCTCTCTGGAACCTAAGCTGAAATAGCTTCTATCATAAAGTCGGATGTGTATGGTTCAGGAAGATCCTATCAACTTATACCGGCTGATGGCGGTTAGGGTAGTTCGTATGTGACCCTTCGGACTGTACCTCCAATCTGATGAAAGTTTAATGTCAATCAAGAAGTAAGAAGTTTGGTTATCCGATCGGCTCTTCTTGTTTCTTTGTGACTTCATCATACACAGGTAGATCGGCCTTGTCAAGAAGAAAACTGCAAATAAATAATATTCAGAATAGTTTATGAATATAAAACAATAAATATTGAGAAAATTCTGACAATTATAAAGACAGAAAACTTGTGAACAATCTTTGGTTCGTGCTAAAATGTCGCTTAGCGCAGAGGAAGCCTGATTTCACCTCACGGCCTTCCTTGAAGACAGCGCGAGATCTTTAGGATGGATCAAGGAATAGATGAGGCGGAGCGCAGGAGCAGAAAGAGCAGCCAAAACAGCTTTCACTTTTTATTAGTTTATAGCGATGAAATGCCCGTGAGGCGCATTTTACCGCCGCAGGAGATAAGATGGGTTTAGCAAGTAAATTTTTTGGAACGCATAGTCAGCGTGAGGTCAAGCGCCTTATGTCTCTGGTCAGAAAGGTCGAGTCCTATGACGAGGCCATGCAGGCTCTGACCGATGAGGAGCTGGCAGCGAAGACGAGAGAATTCAAGGATCGCTATTCTACCGGGGAGAGCCTGGAGGATCTGCTCCCGGAGGCTTATGCCGCCGTGCGCGAGGCGGATTACCGGGTGCTTGGCATGAAGCCCTTCCAGGTCCAGATAATCGGAGGGATTATTCTTCACCAGGGCCGTATCGCCGAGATGAAGACCGGAGAAGGTAAGACGCTGGTTGCGACCATGCCGGCCTATCTGAATGCCCTGACCGGCCAGGGAGTTCACATCGTCACAGTCAATGATTACCTGGCCAAGCGTGACGCGGATCAGATGGGGCAGGTTCATCGCTTCATGGGGCTGACCTGCGGCTGCGTCCTCAATGATATGGACAAGGACTCCCGCCGCGAGGCCTATGAGAACGATATTACCTATATTACGAACAATGAGCTCGGATTCGACTATCTGCGCGACAACATGGTTGTCTATGAGAAGGATATGGTTCAGCGGGGCCTGCACTACTGTATCATCGACGAGGTCGACTCCGTCCTGATCGATGAGGCCAGAACTCCTCTGATCATCTCCGGCCAATCCGGCAAGTCCACCCGCCTCTATGAGGCCTGTGATGTGCTGGCCAACCAGTTGAAGCGCGGCGCCGATATGCCGGAGCTCTCCAAGATGGATGCTCTCATGGGAGAAATGCCTGAGGAGACAGGGGATTTCATTGTCAATGAGAAGGACAAGGTGGTCAGTCTGACCCAGGACGGCGTCAGGAAGGTCGAGAGCTTCTTCCATTTGGACAATCTGGCGGATGCCGAGAATCTGGAGATCCAGCACAATGTGATCCTTGCCCTGCGCGCCCATCAGCTCATGCACCGTGACCAGGACTATGTTGTCAAGGACAATGAGGTCTTGATCGTAGATTCCTTCACCGGCCGTATCATGCCCGGCCGCCGTTTCTCTGACGGCCTGCACCAGGCCATTGAGGCCAAGGAGCACGTGAAGGTCAAGAGGGAGAGCCAGACTCTGGCCACCATCACCTTCCAGAACTTCTTCAATAAATATGATAAGAAGGCCGGAATGACCGGTACTGCCCTTACGGAAGAGCAGGAGTTCAGAGATATTTACGGGATGGATGTTGTTGAAGTGCCCACCAATATGCCGATGATCCGGATAGATCGCAATGACGTGGTCTACAAGACCAAGAAGGAGAAGTACAAGGCTGTGGTTGCATCGGCACTGGAGGCGCACGGGAAGGGGCAGCCTGTTTTGATCGGCACCATCAATATTGATGTCTCGGAGCTCCTCTCGAAAATGCTTTCCCGCCAGGGAATTGCGCACAATGTCTTAAACGCCAAATTCCATGAGAAGGAGGCGGAGATCGTTGCCAACGCAGGCCTGCACGGGGCGGTGACCATTGCAACCAATATGGCCGGCCGTGGTACGGATATCAAGCTGGATGAGGGAGCCAGGGCTGCCGGGGGTCTTAAGATTATCGGTACCGAGCGCCATGAGTCCCGCCGTATCGACAACCAGCTGCGGGGCCGTTCCGGCCGTCAGGGCGATCCCGGCGAGTCCCAGTTCTTCATCTCGCTGGAAGATGATCTGATTCGTCTCTTTGGATCGGAACGGCTGATGGGGGCCTTTGAGTTTCTGCGGATTCCCGAGGATGAGCCTATTCAGGATAAGGTGCTCTCCTCGCTCATAGAGAACGCCCAGAAGAAGATCGAGTCCAATAACTTCTCCATCCGCAAGAATCTCCTGGAGTACGATCAGGTCATGAACGAGCAGCGCGAGGTCATCTATGAGCAGCGCCGCCGCGTTTTGGACGGCGAGAATATGAGGGACAATATCCTGGACATGATTGACACGAATATTGAGAGTCTGGTCGACACGGTCATCACGCCCGAATTGGATCGTGAGGAGTGGGATATCCATGAGCTTAAGCGGGTTCTGACCCCGGTGATTCCCCTGGAGAATTTGACTGCGGAGAGTCTGGCGGACATCAAGAGGGTCGATAAACTCAAGGAGCGTCTGAAAGAACAGGCAGTTGAGCTCTACGAGAAGAAGGAGGCGGAATTCGAGAATCCGGATGACTTCCGCGAGATCGAGCGCGTTGTACTCCTGCGGGCCATTGATCAGCACTGGATGCAGGAGATCGACGATATGGACCAGCTTCGCCAGGGAATCGGCCTGCAGGGATATGGTCAGCGCAACCCTGTGGATGAGTACAAGAGAATCTCCTATGACATGGTGGATGAGATGAATCAGGCCATCCGTGAGGATACGGTGCAGATGCTCTATCGCATTCGGATCGAGCGGCCTGTTGAGCGCGAAGAGGTGGCCCAGGAGACCGGGACCAATCTGTCTGAATCCGCCTCTGGCCCCAGGGTACGCCAGCATGCCAAGGTATATCCGAACGATCCTTGCCCCTGTGGCTCCGGGAAGAAGTACAAGTATTGTCATGGAGCGGGGAAGTGACAGTCTGAGTGACTGCCGTGGCGGGGAAGTGACACCTGAATGACTGCTGCGGCGTTTATCTTTGATTTTAGACAGGAACAGTACAGAGAAAGGGGAGGCCGAGGGGCTTCCTCTTTTTTCAGCCATTGCGGGGCCTGATGCAGCTGTGGGGGGATGCGAAAAGGCAAGAGAATGCGAAAAGGCGGGGAAATGCGAAAAGGCGGGGCAATGTGAAAGCGCGGGAGATGCGAAAAGGCGGGAAATGGGAGAAAGGCGGCAAAATTTGTCAGGGCACTGGACAGGGGGAGCAGTCGTGCTATAATATGCGAACCAGAATACATGTTCGAAAAGAGGGATCTGGAACAGAGGCGTCCGGAAGCTGAGATTGAGGAGAATCATGGATCATTTTGTCTTACATTCCAAATACAAGCCGACCGGAGACCAGCCTCAGGCCATTGACGCTCTGGTCAAGGGCTTCAGAGAGGGCGACCAGTTCGCCACACTGAAGGGGGTTACCGGCTCCGGCAAGACCTTTACCATGGCTAACGTCATCCAGAAGCTGAACAAACCCACCTTGATTATCAGCCACAACAAGACCCTGGCCGGCCAGCTCTACGGAGAGATGAAGGAGTTCTTCCCGGAGAACGCCGTCGAGTATTTTGTCTCCTACTATGACTACTACCAGCCCGAGGCCTATGTGCCGCAGAGCGATACCTATATTGCCAAGGATTCCGCGATCAATGACGAGATTGACAAGCTGCGCCTGTCAGCGACGGCGGCCCTGGCAGAGCGTAGGGATGTGGTGATTGTGGCGTCGGTGTCCTGCATTTACGGGATCGGATCGCCGGAGGACTACGAGAACATGATGGTCTCTTTCCGCCCGGGAATGGAGATTGACCGGGATGACGCCATTAAATCTCTGATCGATATGCAGTACACGAGAAGTGACCTGGATTTCTCCCGGGGAACCTTTCGCGTCCGGGGAGATGTCCTGGATATCTTTCCGGCTGTGGCCAGCGACTATGCCTACCGGCTGGAGTTCTTCGGTGACGAGATCGACCGCATCCTTGAGATCGATGTGCTGACCCAGGAGGCCAGGCACGAGATGGAGCATGTGGCCATTTTCCCGGCCAGCCACTATGTTGTGCCCCAGGAGAAGATTGACGCGGCCTGCAAGACCATCCAGGAGGAGCTGGATAGCCGGATCCGCTATTTCAAGCAGAATGATAAGCTCATGGAGGCTCAGCGGATTGCGGAGCGAACCAATTTTGACATTGAGATGCTGCGGGAGACAGGCTTCTGCTCCGGGATTGAGAATTACTCCCGCCATATGACGGGGCAGAAGCCCGGCCAGCCCCCCTACTGCCTGATCGATTACTTTGGGGATGACTTTCTGATGATTATTGATGAGAGCCATATCACCCTGCCCCAGATCCGGGGAATGTACAATGGGGACCAGGCCCGGAAGCGGTCTCTGGTAGACTACGGATTTCGCCTGCCCTCAGCTCTGGACAACCGTCCTCTCAACTTCGCGGAATTCGAGAATAAGATTGACCAGATGCTCTTTGTGTCGGCGACACCCGGGGACTATGAGGCGGAGCACGAGCTGATGCGGACGGAGCAGGTGATCCGGCCCACAGGCCTTCTGGATCCGGAGATTTTCGTGCGCCCCGTGGAGGGGCAGATTGACGACCTGATCGGAGAAATCCGCGGGGAGACGAAGAAGGGACACAAGGTTCTGGTCACGACCCTGACCAAGCGCATGGCAGAGGATCTGACCGACTATATGCTGGAGCTGGGAATACGGGTCAAATACCTGCACTCCGATATTGACACCTTAGAGCGGGCCCAGATCATTCGAGACTTGCGGCAGGATGTCTTCGATGTCTTAGTCGGCATCAACCTCCTGCGCGAGGGACTGGATATCCCGGAGATCACTCTGGTGGCTATCCTGGACGCGGACAAGGAGGGCTTCCTGCGCTCTGAGACATCCCTGATTCAGACCATTGGCCGCGCGGCCCGTAATTCAGAGGGCCATGTCATCATGTATGCGGATACCATCACGGACTCAATGCGGCTGGCCATTGAGGAGACCAACCGCAGACGGGCTATGCAGCAGGCCTATAATGAGGAACATGGGATTACGCCACAGACCATCCGAAAGAAGGTCCAGGAGGTCATCGCCATCTCCAGGGAGCTGGCGAAAGAGGACGCCGCTTTTTGCAAGGAACCGGAGGATATGTCCGCAGAGGAGCTGGAGGAGCGGATCCGGGATATCCGCAAGAAGATGGAATCCGCGGCGGCAGATCTCAACTTTGAGCGGGCAGCTGACCTGCGCGATCAACTGATCGACCTGCGCCGGCATCAGGAGGATGCGAAGAAGCAGAGATGAATGAGGTAACTATGGCTGACAGCAGTAAGCGCAAATATATTAAGATCCGGGGCGCCAATGAACATAATTTAAAGAATGTGAGCCTGGATATTCCAAGGGATGAATTCGTCGTTCTGACCGGCCTGTCCGGCTCAGGGAAGTCTTCACTGGCATTTGACACCATCTTCGCGGAGGGCCAGAGACGGTATATGCAATCTCTCTCTTCCTATGCCAGGCAGTTCCTTGGGCAGATGGAGAAGCCGGATGTAGAGAAAATCGAGGGCCTGCCGCCGGCCATTTCCATCGATCAGAAGTCCACCAGTCACAATCCGCGATCCACCGTTGGAACGGTGACGGAGATCTATGACTATTTTCGCCTGCTCTATGCCAGAGCGGGGATTCCCCATTGCCCCAGCTGCGGCAGGGAGATTCACAGGCAGACGGTAGATCAGATGGTAGATCAGATCCTTGCCCTGCCTGAGAAGACCAGGATTCAGCTGCTGGCGCCGGTGGTTCGCGGCCGCAAGGGAACCCACGAGAAGCTCTTTGCCTCCGCCAGAAGGTCCGGATATGTCCGCCTGATTGCGGATGGAAACCCCTATGAGCTCTCCGAGGAGATCCGGCTGGAGAAGAACATCAAGCACAATATCGAGATCGTAGTGGATCGCCTGGTAGTCAGGCCCGGCATCGAGAAGCGACTGACAGACTCGATCGAAAACGTCCTCAAGCTGGCCAACGGTCTCATGATTGTCGATGTGATCGGAGGAGACCCCATCCGCTTCTCGGAGTCTTATTCCTGTCCTTACTGCGGGATTTCCATTGATGAGATCGAACCGAGAACCTTCTCCTTCAATAATCCTTTTGGAGCCTGCCCTGAGTGCTTCGGCCTGGGCTATAAGATGGAGTTTGACGAGGATCTGATGATTCCGGACAAGAGCCTCTCCTTCAATGAGGGCTGTGTGCAGGCGATGGGCTGGCAGTCGGCCAATGACGGAAAGTCCTTTACGAATGCCATTTTAAAGGCCCTGTCCAGAGAGTATGGGTTCTCACTGGATACCCCCTACGAGAAGCTGCCCAAAAAGATCCGCGATATGTTTATCAATGGCTTTCCCAAGAGCGTCAAGGTCCACTATAAGGGGCAGAGGGGTGAGGGAGACTATGACATTCAGTTCGAGGGACTGGTCGCCAATATGAACCGCCGCTACCGGGAGACGGCGTCTGACTCGATGAAGGCGGAATATGAGACCTTCATGCGCTTTTCCGACTGCCCCCTCTGCCATGGGCAGCGGTTGAAGCAGGAGGCCCTGGCAGTCACTGTGGCGGATAAGAATATCTATGAAGTGACCAATATGTCTGTCAAAAATCTCCTGACCTTCCTGCGGGAGATTGACGATAAGCTGACGGCTCAGCAGCACAAGATCGGCGATGTGATTTTAAAGGAGATCCGTGGGCGCGTGGGATTCCTCAACGATGTAGGTCTGGATTACCTCTCCCTGGCCAGAGCGACAGCGACCCTGTCCGGGGGCGAGGCCCAGCGGATCCGCCTGGCCACCCAGATCGGTTCCGGACTGGTGGGGGTCGCCTATATCCTGGATGAGCCATCCATCGGCCTGCACCAGAGGGACAATGACAAGCTTCTGGCCTCTCTGCGCGGTCTGCGGGATCTGGGGAATACCCTGATTGTCGTTGAGCACGATGAAGATACCATGCGGCAGGCGGACTTCTTGGTGGACATCGGTCCGGGAGCCGGTGAACACGGGGGGAAGCTGGTAGCCGCCGGCAGCGTGGAAGATATTATGAATACGCCGGAGTCGATCACGGGCGACTACCTGGCGGGCAGGCGCAGGATTGATCTGCCCGGAGAGCGAAGAAAGCCCAGCGGCAAGCTGAAGATCAAAGGGGCAGTGGAACATAATCTCAAGAATGTCAATGTGGAGATCCCCCTGGGCGTCATGACGGTTGTGACCGGGGTATCCGGCTCCGGCAAGTCCTCTCTGGTCAATGAGATCCTCTATAAGTCCCTGGCTAAAAAGCTCAACCGGGCCCGACTGGTCCCGGGGAAATATAAGAAGATCGAGGGCGCGGAACAGTTGGATAAGATCATTGACATCGATCAATCCCCCATTGGCCGCACGCCCCGTTCCAACCCCGCTACTTACACAGGGGTCTTTGACATGATCCGTGACCTCTTCGCCGGGACCCCGGACGCCAAGGCCAGAGGCTATAAGAAGGGACGCTTCTCCTTCAATGTCAAGGGAGGCCGCTGTGAGGCCTGCGCGGGCGACGGTATCATTAAGATTGAGATGCACTTCCTGCCGGATGTATATGTGCCCTGTGAGGTCTGCGGGGGCAAGCGCTATAACCGGGAGACCCTGGAGGTCAGGTATAAGGGAAAGAGCATCTATGACGTTTTGAATATGACGGTGGAAGAGGCCCTGGAGTTCTTCGCCAATGTGCCGACAATCCGCCGCAAGATTCAGACCCTCTATGATGTCGGCCTGGGCTATGTGCGCCTGGGACAGCCCTCTACGGAATTGTCCGGGGGTGAGGCCCAGCGGATCAAGCTGGCCACAGAGCTGTCTAAGCGGAGTACGGGCAAGACCATCTATGTGCTGGACGAGCCCACGACGGGACTGCATTTTGAGGATGTCAACAAGCTGGTCAAAATTTTGCGCCAGCTCTCTGAGGGAGGAAACACTGTCGTCGTCATCGAGCACAACCTGGACGTGATCAAGTGCGCCGATTACATCATCGACCTGGGTCCGGAAGGGGGCGACGGAGGAGGAAGAGTGATCGCCAAGGGCAAGCCTGAGGAGATCGTCAAGGTTCAGGAAAGCTATACCGGAGAGTACCTCGCGCCCTACCTCAAGACTGCGGCAAAAGGGCAGCAGGTGAGGGAATGACAGGTATCCTGGAATGTATGAGAGGACTGGGGATGCGACAGGCACCCTGCAACACGTGAGGGGACAGATAACCTGCCAGGTGACCTGCAATCCATGAGAGGTTGAATGGCTCGCAAGAAATGCCCTTCTGCGCAATATTTACAAATAAATAAGCAAGTTTATAGATTTCACCCGATCGAGAGGGGTGCTACCCTAAAACTATCTGATGACTGAATTCGAATGAGGAGGCAAGAATGAATCAGGAAGAGTTTATGCAGAAACTGGCGGCGATTAAGGTCTGTCCCGTTGTTGTCATTGACGATGCTGAGGATGCCGTACCTCTCGCCAGGGCCCTGGAGGCCGGGGGACTTCCCATGGCGGAGGTGACCTTCCGCACGGAGGCTGCCGCAGAATCCATCGCCCGTATTGCAAGAGAAGTTCCGGGAGTGATTGTCGGCGCAGGGACAGTTCTTGACAGAGAGCAGTGCGCAAGAGCCATCGACGCGGGCGCGCAGTTCATTGTCGCCCCCTCTTTCTCTGATGAGGTGGCGCAATACGCAATCGGCCATGGCGTTGCCTACTGCCCCGGCACCTGTACACCGACAGATATCGCCAATGCCCTGCGCTACAATCTGCCCATGGTCAAGTTCTTCCCCGCGGAGGCATACGGCGGCCTGAAGACGATCAAGGCACTGGCCTCCGTCTTCCCCCAGCTCAAGTTCATGCCGACCGGCGGTGTGAATCCGCAGAATGTCAATGACTATCTGGCCTTCGACAAGATTATCTCCGTTGGCGGTACCTGGGTCTGCAAGAAGGATCTGGTCAGGACAAAGGACTGGGATGGCATCAGCAGGGCCTGCCATGAGGCTTACGAGCTGACCCACTGACCCTGAGATCAGACGCCGCTCGGGAGAACTGGGGAGAATCCGGGAGAACCTGTAAAATTATCATTTCAAAGTGCTCCGGCTTGGCCGGGGCGCTTTTTTTGACTGGAACCGGAGCAAACCATTTCCTAAATTGAAATACGCGGATGATTCGCTATAATAATTAAGTAGTCCGCCCGGAAGCGGGCAGCCCATTTGAGAGATGACTTGTGATCCCGTGCAACGCCCCTGTGGGGAGCGAGGGATCTGCAGATAGAAGAAGGGGAAGGAGTTCAGAATGAATTCAACGGATATCGGCATTGATCTGGGTACGGCCAGCATTCTTGTATATGTGAAGGGTAAGGGAGTTGTTCTCAAGGAGCCCTCCGTAGTCGCTTTTGACCGTGACACCAACAAGATCAAGGCGATCGGTGAGGAGGCCCGTCTCATGATTGGCCGTACGCCCGGCAATATTATCGCGGTGCGGCCGCTGCGTCAGGGAGTGATCGCAGACTACACGGTCACGGAGAAGATGATCAAGTACTTTGTTCAGAAGGCCATTGGCAGGCGGAGCTATCGCAAGCCCCGCATTTCCGTATGCGTGCCCTCAGGAGTCACGGAAGTGGAGAAGAGAGCGGTCGAGGACGCCACCTACGCGGCCGGCGCCAGAGAGGTCGCCATTATTGAGGAGCCAATCGCGGCCGCAATCGGGGCCGGGATCGATATCTCCAAGCCCTGCGGCAATATGATTGTCGATATCGGCGGAGGAACCTCTGATATCGCTGTAATCTCCCTGGGAGGCTCTGTGGTCAGCACATCGATCAAGATCGCCGGAGATAACTTCGACGAGGCTCTGGTTCGCTATATGCGCAAGAAGCACAACCTTCTGATCGGCGAGCGGACCGCGGAGGACATCAAGATCAAGATTGGCAGCTGCTATCCTCTGGATGAGACAAAGACGATGGATGTCCGCGGCCGGAATCTGGTTACCGGCCTTCCCAAGGTGATCACGGTTTCCTCGGAGGAGACGGAAGAGGCCCTGCACGAGCCAACGGTCCAGATTGTCGAGGCGGTGCATTCCGTCCTCGAGAAGACGCCTCCGGAGCTGGCAGCCGATGTGGCTGATCGGGGGATCATCCTGACCGGAGGAGGTTCCCTCCTTCGCGGTCTGGAACAGCTGATGGAGGAGCGCACCGGAATCAATGCGATGACGGCGGAGGAACCCATGACCTGTGTCGCGATCGGTACCGGCAAGTATGTAGATCTCTTGAGCGGCGATAAGCTGACGGCAGATTGAAGATTTTTGCTGATCTGTCTGAAAGCGCCGGGCCGCAGTTCACAGTCGGTCGTCTGGCTGTCAGTCGGAAATTTTTTGAAAATGCTGAGTCCCATGCAGATATCCGCCTGTTTTCAGCGGGGATGATGCGTGGGACTTTTTTATGACACTGGAGTCCACATCCCGTGCCTTCCATTGTCCGCGACAGTAGAAGGATCACAGAGCGATTGAAGCCGGGGTCATTGGCCTGCCCGACCATGTCGGACGGTGCTTTGGACTGCCGATGAGGAGTGAGCATGGAAATCCATGGCTATGTAGATCACATCATCTATCACAATATGGAGAATGCCTATACCGTGATGTCTGTGGCGGTCAACGGGGAACAGGAGGTGGTTGTCGGAACATTTCCGGGAATCTCAGAGGGAGAGAACCTGACCCTCCAGGGGGAATATGTTATGCATGCCACCTACGGAGAGCAGTTCAAGGCGACTTCCTATGAGGTCCGCCCGCCGGAGGATGCCGTGGCCATGGAGCGCTACCTGGGCAGCGGGGCCATCAAGGGGGTGGGGCCAAAGCTGGCTGCCCGTATTGTCAAGACCTTCAAGGGAGACACCTTCCGGGTCATGGAGGAGGATCCGACCCGCCTGTCCAAGATCAAGGGAATCTCCGAGAAAATGGCCCTGGATATCTGCGGACAGATCATAGAGAAAAGGGATACCCGTGAGGCTATGGTCTTCCTGGAGGGATATGGGATTCACTCGAATTTGGCCATGAAGGTATACAGGCAGTATGGCTCCCAGGTCTACAGCGTCATTGCCAACAATCCCTACCGCATGGCTGAGGATATCAGCGGAGTGGGCTTTAAGATCGCGGATGAGATCGCGTCTAAGGTCGGGATCAGCGCCAGCTCCGAATACAGGATCCAATGCGGCGTCCTCTATATCTTGAATCAGGCTGCTTCTTCGGGTCACACCTATCTGCCAAAGGAGCTTTTGCTGCGGGATACGGCGCAGATGCTGGGACTGGATCCGCAAGATGTCGAAGCCAATCTTATGAACATGGCCATGGAGAAGAAGATTGTCATCCGGGGCCGGGAAGATCCGCAGGTCTATGCGGGGGCATTTTACCGCATGGAAGAAATGACGGCGGGGATGATGCTGGCTTTAAATCACAACTATCATGTGGAGGATGACCAGATTGAAGCGGCAATTGCCAGACTGGAGCAAGGCGAGCGGATGGAACTGGATCCCCAGCAGAAGGAGGCGGTCACCACAGCCATTCGCCATGGGGTCTGCCTGATGACCGGCGGGCCGGGGACCGGGAAAACCACGACCATTCGAGCCATGCTCAACTATTTTCTGGACCAGGGTCTCAATGTACAGCTTGCCGCCCCGACCGGCCGGGCGGCCAAGCGCATGTCGGAGGCGACCGGATGTCAGGCGAAAACCATCCACCGTCTCCTGGAGGTCAGCGGCGGCGCGGGAGAGGAGGGAGAGTCTCTGGGGAGATTTGAGCGCGACCAGTTCCACCCCCTGGAGGCAGAGGTCATCATTGTCGATGAGATGTCCATGGTGGATATTTCCCTCATGCACGCTCTGCTCAAGGCGGTCGCTGATCAGACCCGCCTGATTCTGGTCGGCGATATCAATCAGCTGCCCAGCGTTGGTCCGGGAAACGTTCTGCGGGATCTGATTGATTCGGGGGCCTTTCCGACCGTGCGGCTGGATCGGATTTTTCGCCAGTCTGAGGCCAGCGATATCGTGGTAAATGCCCACAGAATCAACCAGGGACAGACCGTCATTCTCGACAATAAGAGCAAGGACTTCTTCTTCCTGGAGAGAGAGGACGCGGATCATATCATCAGCGTGACCCTGCAGCTGATGCGGGATAAGCTGCCTGCCTATGTGGGGGCGGACATGTTCGACATCCAGGTCCTGACTCCCAGCAGAAAGGGACTGCTGGGGGTGGAGAGACTGAATGAAATTCTGCAGAAATATCTGAATCCCGAGGGGGAGTCCCGAAGGGAATACCGCTGCGGGGAGAGGATCTTTCGCGAGGGCGATAAGGTCATGCAGATCAAGAACAACTATCAGATGGAGTGGGAGGTTCGCAGCGAGTACGGCCTTGTCTTCGATCGGGGGACCGGAGTCTTCAACGGGGACATGGGGCGGATTGAGGAGATAGATCACTTCAGCCAGAGCCTGACGGTCCGCTATGACGAGGATCGTCTGGTGACCTATCCGTTCAAGCAGCTGGATGAACTGGAGCTGGCCTACGCGATCACGATCCATAAGTCTCAGGGGTCAGAGTATCCGGCAGTCATTATCCCGCTGCTGGACGGCCCCCGTATGCTCCTGAACCGTAATCTGATCTATACGGCGGTGACCCGCGCCAGATCCTGCGTCACCCTGGTGGGGAAGGAGCAGATTTTCCGGCAAATGTGTGACAACAACACGCAGGCCAGACGGTTCTCCGGGCTCTGTCAGCGGATCACAGAGCAGGTACAGACGCAGGAAAAGATGAATCAGATGACCCGGGAAAATGTCTGAGAAAAATGCTAAAATCGTAGATGAAAAGAGAGATGCGGGAGCATCATTATGAAATGGACGTCAATCATCTATCCGCCCACCTGTCCCGGATGCGACAGAGTTCTTCGGCCGGAGGAGAGAGAAAGGGGCTTTTGCGGCTCCTGCCTGGAGCAAATCACTCTGGCGGAGGAACCCTGCTGCAAGATCTGCGGCAAAGCGCTTGGCGACGAGAGACAGGAGCGCTGCGTGGACTGTCGGAAAGAGGAGCACCTCTTCACCCAGGGGAAGTCTCTCTTCATCTACAGGGGGCCTATGAAGGAGGCTATGTACCGTTTTAAGTACTCGCGCAGGCTGTCCTACCGGAGGATTTTCGCGGCGGAGGCCCTGAGGCGGTATGGGGCGGACCCGGATTGTCGGATGGGGAAGAGAAATGGGGAGAATGCCATTTTGGACGGAGCGGACTGGCTTGCCCGGATCCGAGTCAATTGGATTGTCCCGGTGCCCATGCACGCGGTCAAGGAGCGAAGGAGAGGATACAATCAGGCAGCCGTCTGGGGCCAGGGCCTGTCAGAGGCGGTGGGGATTCCCATGCTTTCCCGACTGCTGATTCGGACCCGGAATACAGCTCCCCAGAAGACTCTGAGCAGGGAGGAGCGGAGGAAGAACCTGGAGGGGGCTTTTGCCCTGGCCAGGGAGGATATCTGTTTGCGGGGAAATCGGATTCTTCTGGTGGATGATATCTACACCACAGGGAGCACCTGCGACGCCGCGAGCAAGGTCCTGCTTGAGGCGGGAGCGGAAGCGGTCTATCTGCTGACCATCTGCATCGGGCGGGATGATCTCTGAGGGACCCTTATGATATAATCACAGGAGAATTTGGCCTGTTACCGGGAGGAAAACGAAAGGGGCATAGCATGCTCAACGTTGATCGGGTCAGGTATATGACCCAACTGGCAATGTTCGAGAAGAACGAACTGCGGGAATACGCAGGAACCCAATCCTATACAAGAGACGATTATGTTCATACGAAGCTTCTTTTAGGACTGATCGCGGGGAGCATTTTCTACGCGATCGCTTACGCTGTCGGCATCGCTCTTCTCCTTGCTTTTGCGGTCAAAAGGATCAATTCGACTTTTCTGATTCTCGCGGTGACGATAGGACTTCTGGTCTACCTGCTGTTCATCTACATCTACCTGCGCGGGGTGGGGCAGAGGGCGAGAAGACGTTATGACAAGGGCCTTGAAGTGAAGGCTCATTTTCAGGATCAGCTTGAGGGCCTAGAAGAGATCTACCGGAGGGAGGAAGAATGAATCTCTTAATTCAGTTAGAATCCCGCATAAACCGATTGATCAGTCGCCATGAGAAGGGGGCCGTCCGCGCAATGCGGGGAGTCTGTACTCTGGCCAGCCTTCTGGTGATTAACGGCTACTTCGGCTACCTGCCCTTTTTCAGATCTCCTCTGATGATTGTGGGGCTGACAATCTTTTGCGCCATGATTCCCCTGAGCGCGAGTTCGCTGGTTATTATGGGAATCCTGCTTCTGGAACTCTTCGCCCTGTCAACTCAGGTCGCCCTGGTGGGCCTGGGGCTCTTTCTTGTGGCCTTCTTTGTCACGAATTTCTATGGGGCCAAGCACCTTCACAATATTGTCTTTCTGCCGCTGGCCTATCCCCTGCAAATTCCCTATGCCCTGCCCATGATCTCCGCGCTGACCGGCGGCGTCCAGGAGGTGGCTGGGATCATCTGCGGAGGGATCCTCTCCTATTACTTCCTGCTTGTGCGAAGAAATTCCGCCCTGCTGATGGAGGGGGGCAAGGCCGCCTCCCTTCCCGGACTGCTCATGAGCAACATGTTCAGCAACAATCTCTTTTACTTCTATATGGTGGCGCTCATGCTGATGTTCATGGTCACATACACGGTCAGGGAGCGCGCCGTGCATCAGAGCTGGAGACTGGCGGCGGGAAGCGGAATCGTGACGGAATTTCTTGTCATGATGGTGGGTTACCTTCTGACCGGCAACCGGGGACGCATCCTGAGTCTCTTTATTGTCAATGTCATCCTCTTTGCTCTCGGCGTCATCTTGAGCTTCTTCATCAAGAATCTGGATTACAGCCGGGTGGAGAATGTCAGCTTTGAAGACGACGAGTACTACTATTATGTCACTGCCGTGCCCAAGATCCGCTTGACAGAGGAGGAGAAGCACATTAAGCGCATCACGAAGGAAGCTGACAGAGGGGAGGCCGAGCAATGAGTCAGATCTTGGACAGTGTTTACGGGAGACTGACCGAGTATTTCGGCACCGGTCTGCCGAGCGTCAATGCCACAGATGTCATTGAGATCCTCCTGATCGCCGTCTTTCTCTATGAGCTTTTGATCTGGATCAAAAATACCAGGGCCTGGATGCTCTTCCGCGGATTGATTGTCATCGTCGTATTCTTCATTCTGGCCGCGATCCTGCAGATGAATACGATTCTCTGGCTGGGAGAGCGCCTGGTCAACGCCAGCGTGATTGCCCTGGTTGTCGTATTTCAGCCGGAGCTGCGCAGGGCTTTGGAGACGCTGGGGAGAAATGACTTCCGTCGGGTCCTTGACGCGTTTCGGATCACAAGGGCTGACCCCAAGCGCTTTGATGACAAGATGGTCTCTGATCTGACCAAGGCCTGTTTCAGTATGGGAGCGGTTAAAACGGGAGCCTTGATCGTCATCGAGGGAGATATGCGGCTGACGGAGTATATCCGGACGGGGATTGATCTGGACGCCCTTGTCACCAGCCAGCTTCTGATCAATATCTTCGAGAAGAACACCCCTCTGCATGACGGCGCGGTCATCATTCGAGGCAATCGCATTGTGGCGGCGACCTGCTATCTGCCCCTGTCTGAGAACATGGAATTCTCCAAGGACCTGGGGACCCGTCACCGGGCGGGGATCGGCATGTCCGAGCTGTGCGACGGTCTGGTGATTATTGTCTCAGAGGAGACGGGCGCCGTATCCACAGCCAGGGAGGGGGAGTTAAGGCGCAATCTGACGCCTGAGCAGTTGACCCAGGAATTGGTTCGGATACAGATCTTGCAGGAGACGCCTGAGAGCGGAAAGGACAAGGACCGACCGGATCCCGTTCCCGCTGCCAGCCCGTCTGCCGGCCAGCCGGCCTCGGAGAGAAGAGCTTTTGCGGACAGCGCCCAGCTGACCAGGCCCATCGACCTGGCCAAGGCGGCGGGGGGAGATACCAGCCGCATGAAGTCGGTCAAATCCCGCAGGAAGGAGGCAGGCCATGGCAAATAAAGTGAGAGATCTCTTCCTGAAGAACCTGATCTTCAAGCTGCTGGCCCTTCTCTTCGCGATCCTTCTCTGGTGGATGGTCACAAGCGTCAGCGATCCGACCCAGTATAAGTCCTTCTCCGTCCCCGTCACGATGCAGAATGAGTCGGCGCTGACAGCGGCGGGCAAGTACTACACCGTCTTGAAGAACTCCGACACGGTCAGCGTGCGGGTGACGGCCAAGCGCTCGGTGATTGACAGGCTCTCCAGCGCTGATTTCACAGCGACGGCAGATCTGTCGCGCATTGAGAACAACAGTCAGGTCCCGGTGGAGATCAAGATCAACCGCTATGCCAATCAGGTCTCTGTCGGGGCCAAGAACTATTATGTCGATGTCAAGGTGACGAACGCCAGGACGACCCAGTTCACCATTGAAGCCAAGACCACAGGGAATCCGGCCGACGGCTACGCTCTGGGGGAGGTCAAATCGGATCCGGGCGTGGTGACGGTCACCGGTCCGGAGGATGTGGTGTCCTCCATCGCTGCGGTCGAGGCGAACCTGGATGTGAGCAAGGCGAACAGGAAGCTGTCCAAGAGTGTGGCGCTCAAGTATCTGGACAAGTCGGGAGAGGCAGTTGACACGACCAATCTGACCACGTCTGTCCAATCTGTCGATGTGAGCGCCGAGGTGTTCGCGACCAAGACGGTTCCCATTACAGTGAATCAGTCCGAGAGCCCGGCCAATGGGCTGAAGCTGGTCAGCGTCACCGTGTCGCCGCAGAGTATTCAGATTATGGGCAATGCCACCGATCTGAACAAGGTGACGGAGATTACGATTCCGGCCTCGGCAGTCAACCTGTCCAAGATCACGGCGACCAGTGATATCTCCGTGGACATCAGCTCCTATCTGCCCAGCGGCATCAAGCCGGTCGATCCCAACCAGAGCAAGGTGACGGTGATTGTGACCCTGGAGGGACAGGTGACCAGGCAGTTTGATATTCCGACAGCCAACCTGACCATCCAGAAGCTGCCCTCTGGCTACCAGGGTAAATTCGAGAGCCAGACCGTGACCGTGTCCATCACCGGAAGCGGGTCGGAGATCAATGAGCTGCAGGCGGAGAATATCACAGGAAGTGTTGACGCCAGCGGACTTACTGCGGGAAGCCATACCGTCCGCGTCAAGCTGAATCTGAAGGAGGATCTGCTGACGCCGGAGACGACAACCAGACTGACGGTGAGCAGTCAGTGAATCAGTTCGCGGCCGAAGCATCAGCGGCGGCCGGGGACTGATAGCAACAAGAGCAAGAGATTTGAGGATAAAATGGTTCATCAGACAGTGAAAATCGTGAATCCGGAGGGAATGAAAATAGGGCCGGCAGGCAAATTCTGTGAGACAGCCATGCACTATGACTGTCACATAGAATTTCATCTGGATGACAATATAGAGTCCAATGCCAAGAGCATGCTCTCGATTCTGGGAGCGGGAGCGCAATTCGGAGACGTCATCGACATCATCTGTGATGGTCAGGACGAGGAAGAGGCGCTCGCGGCCCTGGTCGAGCTGGTGGAGGGAGGCTTCGCAGACGAGGAGGAGCAGTAAGAGACTCCCGGTGCGAAAGATCAGCCGCCCGGCCTGAGAGGAAGGACGGACCGCGGAGCAGTGGCCGCCCGGGCTGAAGAGAACAGGGACGACTGCGGGGCAGTAGCCGACCAGCCTTAGGCGGTGTGCTATAATGAGGACATCTTGCCGAAGAGGGGATGGAGTTCCGGCGGCAGATGACCGGCGGAGAAGACAGGAGATAAGGAGATGACTATGGCTAAGAAATATGATTATCTTGTGGTAGGAGCCGGACTTTTCGGCGCGACCTTCGCCTATGAGGCCAAGAAGAGGGGCAGGGACTGCCTGGTGATTGACAAGCGGAATCATATTGCGGGGAACATCTACACGAAGGAGGAAGAGGGGATCAACGTGCATATTTACGGCGCTCATATCTTCCACACCTCCAACAGGGAAATCTGGGACTACATCAATCAGTTTGCCGAGTTCAACAACTATATCAACAGCCCGGTCGCCGTCTATAAGGATGAGCTCTACAATCTGCCCTTTAACATGAACACCTTCTCCAAGATGTGGAACATCAAGACGCCCGCGGAGGCCAGGGCCAAGATCGACGAGCAGATCGCGCAGCTGAATATCACGGATCCAAAGAACCTGGAGGAGCAGGCCCTGTCTCTGGCGGGCAGAGACGTCTACGAGAAGCTGATCAAGGGCTACACGGAGAAGCAGTGGGGACGGGACTGCAAAGACCTTCCCGCCTTTATCATCAAGCGTCTGCCCTTCCGCTTCATCTACGACAACAACTATTTCAACGACCGCTTCCAGGGGATTCCCATGGGCGGCTACACGCAGATCATCGAGAAAATGCTGGAGGGAATCGATGTGAGGACATCCGAGGATTTCTACGATCTGCGCAAGACGGCAGTAAAGGACGCCGACGGCACATACACAGCCCGACTGTCTGACGGAGCTGAGGTCAGCTATGACCGCATCCTTTTCACCGGTCAGATCGACGAGTACTTCGATTCCAAGTTCGGCCCTCTGGAGTATCGGAGCGTCCGCTTTGAGACCGAGACTCTGGATATGGAGAACTACCAGGGCAACGCGGTTGTCAACTACACCGAGAGAGAGGTTCCCTACACCCGCATTATTGAGCACAAGCATTTCGAGTTCGGCAAACAGCCCAAGACCATTATCTCCCGCGAGTACTCCACGGAGTGGAAGCCGGGGATCGAACCCTACTATCCGGTCAATAACGACAGGAATAATGCCCTCTATGAGAAATACGCCCGGGAGGCGGCAGCTGAGGGCGATGTGATCTTCGGCGGACGCCTGGGACAGTACAAGTACTATGACATGGACAAGGATCTGGCAGCGGCTCTGGACTGTGTCAATGAGGAGTTTGGGGAGTAAGCGCTTCAGGGTTTTGCCCTGTGACAGCGAAGGAGTTACCTATGCAAAAGCGACGCATCAACCGGCAGACCTGGAAATATGTCTACCGAACTTTCTTTGATGTGCTCATGGTGCTCATGTTCACCTGGACCTTCTCCTACTTCTGGAGAGACCGCCTGAATATGCTCCAGCCCATCGCGTTCCTGAACAAGGGAAATCTGCTGATCGAGATCATCTACGCGCTCCTTAGCTTTTCCTTCATCATGATGCTGGGCGGGTTCGGTTTCGGCAGAGGACGCAAATCAGCCCTTCTGATCGGACAGACCGTGGCCATGCTGATGACAAATGTCATCGCCCTGGGCATCACCACTCTGGTCATTGGCCGCGTGCTTTTTATCCAGTATATTCTGAGCCAGTATCTGATGATCATGCTGATTAATACGGCGGAACTCTTCGTTTACACCATTATTGTCACAGATCTCTACCGGCGGATATTTCCTCCCTTTGAACTCCTGCAGATTTATGGGAAGTATCAGAATACTCTGCCGCACAAGATGAATCTCAGAGACGACAAGTATCATATCGACGCCTCAATTTCTTATACGGAAGAGCTGGAGGAGGTCTTTGCCTGTATTGACCGCTATGATGCCGTCCTGATCAATGACATCCCGTCAGAGGTCAAGAACAAGATCCTCAAGTACTGCTTTGACCGTGACAAGAGAGTTTATTTCACACCTAAGATTTCCGATATTCTGGTGAAATACTCCGCTGAGGTCAATGTGGTGGATACCCCCCTCTACCTCTGTCGGAACCTGGGCATGTCGCTTCCCCAGCGCTTCGTCAAGCGGATCATTGATATTGTTCTCTCTTCCATTGGGATTGTGATTGCCTCTCCAATCATGCTGGCGGTTGCGATTGCCATTCGTCTCTATGACCATGGGCCCGCAATCTACAAGCAGGTTCGCTGTACCAGGGATCAGAGAGAGTTCAAGATGTACAAGTTCCGCTCTATGGTTCAGAACGCGGAGAAGGACGGCAAGGCCCGTCTGGCGGCCGAGAATGATGATCGGATCACTCCTGTAGGCAGGTTCATCCGGGCTACTCGTCTGGACGAACTCCCCCAGCTCTTCAATATTTTCATGGGAGATATGAGTATCGTCGGCCCCCGGCCGGAGCGCCCGCAACTCATTCGAGAGTACCAGAGCACCATTCCGGAATTCGCCTATCGAACGCATGTGAAGGCGGGGCTGACCGGTTATGCCCAGGTCTACGGCCGTTATAACACCACCTCCTATGATAAGCTCAAGCTCGACATCATCTATGTTCAGCGCCAGTCTCTGGCCCTGGACCTGCAGCTGATCCTCATGACAATCTGTGTGGTCTTCATGAAGGATTCCACCCAGGGATTGGAAGAGGGGGCGACCAACGCCAATGTGCTGGGTGAGCGCAAGGATACAGAGGAGACCGGTGACGGTGATCCTGCTGAGTCCGCGCAGGAGAGAGAGGACGGAGCTTCGGAAACGGGGGAGACAGAAGAGTCCTGCGGTCAGCAGGAAGTGGATATCCTGGCAACTGATGAGGAGAAATAGATGGAATTCAGCCTTCTCATGTCCGTCTATGGACGGGAAAAACCAAAGTATCTGAAAGAGGCCATCGCCAGCGCCATGGACCAGACTCTCCCTCCAAAAGAACTGGTTCTGGTAGGGGATGGCCCTCTGCCTCTGCCCCTGGCAAAGGCCGTGGAAGAGCTCCGCGGGCGTTATCCCGCCATCCGATTCGTGCCCCTGGCCGAGAATGTGGGACTGGGCAGGGCGCTGGCCATCGGCCTAAAGCATTGTTCCCACGATATTGTAGCCCGCATGGATACGGACGATATCTGTCTGCCCCGCCGGTTTGAGCTGCAGATGGCCTATCTGGCTGACCACCCGGAGTGCTCCGTCCTGGGCTCCTGGATCGAGGAGTTTGATCCGGCGCAGCCAGGCCGGGGCCGGCTGAAGAAAATGCCTGAGACAGCAGAGGAAATCGCCGCCTATGGGAAATTCAGAAACCCCGTCAATCACATGACCGCTGTCTTCCGCAGGGAGAGGGTGGAGGCTGTCGGATCTTACCGGCACGATCCCCTTCTGGAGGACTATGACCTCTGGCTTCGAATGCTGGCGGCAGGGGAGAAGTTTTATAATCTGCCGCGGGTACTTGTGCGCATGCGGGTGGAGGGATCCACTTATGAGCGAAGGGGCGGGATACAATACTTCCGCCGCTATCTGAAGCTGCGAAGAGAGGAGCGGGAGCTTGGCCTTCTGCCGGGAAGCGATTATATCAAGGCGGTCCTGGGCACGGCCCTCATGACTCTGGTCCCGAGCGGCCTGCGCAGGCTCATTTATCAGAGAGGATTACGCCGATGAAGCTTCTGACGATCGTGATACCGGCCTATAATGTGGAGACCTATATTGACCGCTGCCTGTCCTCCATGTGCCTGGATGATTCCGCCTGTATGGATCAGCTGGAAATCCTGGTCGTGGACGACGGGGGAGAGGACAGAACGGGTGAGATCGCGGCCGGCTACTGCGAGAGATATCCCGAGAGTATTTTCTTCTGCCACAAGGAAAACGGGGGACACGGGTCTGTGATCAACTACGGGATCAAACGGGCCCGGGGGCGTTACTTTAAGGTGGTAGACGGGGATGATTGGCTCAACAGCCGGGAATTGCCGGGACTTTTAGACCTTCTGGCCAGGGAGCCCGCGGATATCGTCGCTTCCGCCTACCGCTGTGTCGAGGACGAGAGCGGACGCCTGCTCTCGGTCAAAGAACCGACCGGGTGTGAGGAGAATTACGGGCATACTGTCAGCTTTGACAGCAGTCAGGTGGACCAGGTCATCAAAATGCACTCGATGACCATTAAGACCAGTCTGCTTCAGGGGATGGGGCAGCAGATCGATGAGCACTGCTTCTATGTGGATGCTGAGTACATCGCCTACCCGATTCCCCTGGCCAAAAACGTATATTACGACGCGCGTGAGATCTACTGCTACCGACTGGGCAGGGGCGGCCAGTCCATGAGCTTAAAGAGCATGCAGAAGAATCATCGCATGCACCGCAGGGTCTTTGACAGTCTGGCCGCCTTCTATGAGAGGCTGCCCGATATGAGCGGGATCCGGCGTCACTATATCGCCTGTTGCTGTGCTCAGCTTCTGGAGAATGAATTTCAGATCTACATCAGCATGGGCAACCGTTTTTCTTCGATCGACCGCCTGCGCCGTTTTGACCGCGGGGTTCGCCTGGAGCATCCGGCCATCTATGGGGCGACAGACAAGAAGAGTATTCGTCTTTTGCGCGCCTGCAACTATCTGATCCTGCCCCTGGCCTATCTGGCTCTGCGGATCAAAAAGGCGAAGGCCTTTCGCTGAGTGCATCCTGCCTTTCCTCAGTTGCTTCTCGCGGGCGCCTGGTGTATATTTACCGGGTTAAGCGTTGCATGCGCAGGTGAAACCGAGAGATGAAGAGATAAGATTCCCGGCTCCGGGGGAGCCAAAAGAGAGGTTAAGCATGAATCCGAATCGGAAAACGCTGTTTGGATATCGGGATCTTTTGAAGGAACTGGTATCGCGCGATCTCAAGCTCAAATACCGCAGGAGCTTTCTGGGCTATGTATGGAGTGTCTTAAACCCCCTGATGATCATGGTGATCATGTACATTGTCTTCTCCAATATCTTTCGCTGGAATATTCCCTATTATCCGGTCTATCTGATCTCCGGACAGATGATGTTCAACTTCTTCAGCGCCTCCACGACCCAGAGCATATATTCCATCACGGATAATGCCAGCCTTCTGAAGAAGACCTATGTCCCCAAATATATTTTCACCCTGTCCAAGGTAACCTCCGGGATGCTGGACTTTCTCTTTTCCCTGGGAGCCATGTTCCTGGTAATCATCTTCACCAAAACCCCCTTCCACTGGTCCATGCTGGCTATTCCCCTGGTGGCGGCCCAGCTCTATCTCTTCTGTCTGGGGGTCGGTCTTTTCATGAGCGCGGCCAATGTCTTCTTCCGGGACATCCAGTATATCTATAGCGCCCTGCTGACGGCCTGGATGTACGCGACGCCGATTTTTTATCCCTTTGAGCTTCTGCCGGACCGACTTAAGGTCATCATCAAGCTGATCAACCCCCTCTACTCCTATGTAACCCAGTTCCGAGACGTGATTATTTCAGGACATCTGCCGGGCTACCGGCTGCTCCTGATGGGCATCGGATTCTCCGCTCTGGCTCTGGCAGTCGGCAGCTTCACCTTCTCCAGAACACAGGACAAGTTCATCCTCTACATCTAAAGAGAGGCGGCAAGATGGAAGATTATATGATTGATGTCGATCATGTCACCGTTCGCTTCAATAAGGCGTCGGAGAATATCGACAATCTGAAAGAATACTTCATTAAATTAATCAAGCACCAGCTCATGTTTGAGGAGTTTCTGGCGGTCAAGGACGTCAGCCTCAAGGTCAAAAGGGGCGAGGCCTGGGGATTAATCGGGACCAACGGCTCCGGGAAATCCACCATGCTCAAGCTGATCTCCGGCATCTTAAAGCCGTACAAGGGGACGGTCAAGGTGGCGGGAACCATCGCGCCCCTGATCGAGCTGGGTGCGGGACTCGACATGAATCTGACGGCCAGGGAGAACATCTATCTGGACGGCACTCTCCTGGGCCACAGCCGCAAGTTCATGGAAGACCACTTCAATGAGATCGTCGACTTCGCGGAGCTCTGGGATTTTCTGGACATGCCGGTCAAGAATTACTCCTCCGGAATGCAGGCCAGGATCGGCTTTGCCATTGCGACCATCGTCCGCCCCGACATTCTGATTGTCGACGAGATTCTTGCCGTCGGGGATATGCATTTTCAGCACAAGTGCATGGACCGCATGAACGAGATGCTGAGCGGGGGGACGACCCTCCTCTTCGTGTCCCACAACATCGACGATGTGAGACGCATGTGTGATCACGCGCTCTGGATCGAGAAGGGGAACGCGGTTATGTCCGGCCAGGTCAATGAGGTCTGCGACGCCTATTTCCAGTCCCAGCAGGAGTAAGCATGATCTACATAGGGATATTTATCGCTCTCTTCGTTGTCGCCTGGCTGGCGGATCGATATCAATTCACATGGGCGACCAGGGCGCAGCTTCTCTACGGCGAGACTGCGCTCCTTGTGCTTTTCGCGGGGCTGCGAAACAACAGCATCGGTCTGGACTCCGCGGACGGATACCACCGCTATTTCAACTTTCTTCTGGTGGGGAAGAGCCTGGATTCCTGGGTGGAGCCCCTCTATGTCTGGATGAACAAGGCGGTGATCTTCCTGGGGGGCAACTACCAGTGGATTCTCTTTCTGACAGCCCTGCTCTGCGTCCTTCCCATGGTCTACCTCTTTGACAGGTACACGGAGCATGCCCTCTGGGCCATGGCCCTGTATTACGGGCTCTACTTCTATCAGCAGACCTTTAATATCATGCGCCAGTGTATCGCCATGAGCTTCTGCTTTCTGGCGGTGGATATGATCCTGGACAGAAAATACGTCCGGGCGGGCCTTTGTATGGCGATCGCCCTCGGTTTTCATCAGACCGCCTGGATATTCCTTGTGGCCCTTCTGATGATCTGGATCAGGTTCAGCCTGAAACAGGCCGCGGTGATCTTTCTGGCGACTTATCTTCTGGGATTTGTCATGACCACAAAGACCATTCTGCTCTTCGTGCCGCAGGTGTACCAGCACTACTTCTTCACAGAGGGGAATGCCATGCGAAGCGATAGCGGATGGGGGGTCCCCCTGCAGGTTTTCGGGATTAATCTGGCGGTTCTAGTGGCCTGCTACGCCTGCCCCAGGAGTCTGAAAAATCCCTGGATGAGAATCCTGGCGGCGGGGGTGGCCGTCTTAAATCTGACCCAGAATATGACCCAGGGCTATCGCCTGGCCTACTATTTTCTGCAGGCCCAGTGTCTGGCCATTCCAGAGGTTTTACATGTGCCCCGCGAGAAGAACCGGAAGCTGATGACCCTGCTCTTTCTGGTCATATCTCTGGCCCTCTTTGCCAGCAACCTGTCCATGCAGTGGAAATATATGACTCCCTATCGGCTCTTCTTTATGCCTTGAGCGTCAAGGGAACAGAGACTTCCAGCAGGGACAGTCATGAACAGGATTCGTCAGGCCGCATAGCTTGATATGCTCCCGGGATCTCTTTGCTGTATGGGGGCGGACGGAAGGAAGGTGACGATCTATGCGAGAAAATCAAAGTCGAAATGGCCGGGCCATCAGCTTGACTGCCATCTTTCGAGAATATTGCATTCACTGGAAAGCTCTGGTCTTGGTCTGTCTTGCCCTGGGAAGCGCCCTGACACTGACGGACTACCAGAAGCGGATGGAGAGCTATGAGGTTCAGGCGGCCAAGGCAGGGAGAGTTCAGAAGTCAGACCTGGAAGCCCGTCTCTCTGACACGGAGAAGGGAGATGTCATGCGGGCGCTGGACTTAAATACCCACCTGCAGGACCGGATTAACTACCAGAGACAGAATCTGATCAATCAGTTGGATCCCTATCACGAGGAGTATCTGGAAATTCACTATTTGATCGGGGCCAGGACCAGCTCCGCCCGGTTGATCAGCTATTTGCAGTCCGAGGATTTCAAGAGCCGACTGGCTGTCCAGCTCTTCGCCCAGGTCTATCCAAAGTCGGATTCCCGCTATGTGCAGGAACTGATCGATGTCAGCACGGGCCCTTTCGATGAGCTGGGCGAAGTAGGACTTACCATCGGGGTGAAGCTGACGGACGAGTCCCTTCGGCAGACGATCGTGGCGGCGGTGGACACCTACATGGAGAAGACCTATCAGCTGAAGCACACAGAAGAGACGGAGACCATCCGGGTCGATCAGGATCTGGCCAGAACGCAGGTGGAGGGCGAGGCCTTCCTCCTTCAGATGACCCAGCAGTCCCAGGAGCTTCGGGCCCGCCTGTCTGATGATCAGACCAAGCTCTATCAGATGTATGTGGAGAATCGGCAGGATATTGTCACAAAGGAACCTGACAAGCCCCGGGCAGATGTCCGACAGTTCGTCATCGGCCTCCTCCTGGGGGCGGTTGCCGACCTGACCCTGCTTTGCGTCTATCTCATGTTCTCGCAGACCCTGCGGGAGCCGGAGGAGCTGCAGGAGATATGGAATCTGTCCCTTTTGGGCAAGAACATGCAGAGAGAGGCCCACGGTATCCGAAAGCTCTTTTTCTCCAGGGCCGCCTACCGGTATTTCCAGGGAAAGTACGCGAAGGAACAGGAGGCTATGGAGGACGCGGTTCGGCAGATCTGCTGCTCCTGCAATCTGCGCGGAATTGACCGTCTGGAACTGGTTCCGGTCGGCAGAACCATTGAGAAGGAAAACCGGAAGCTCCTGGAACTCCTGTCCAAGAAAGGGATTCATATGATCATTCGCGACGTGGAGAGAGGAAAGATCGAATCTTCGGAGGGGAGCGCGGTACTTATCTCTGTCGCCGGTCGGGGGGCCCGCTACATGGAAATTGACCGGACTCTGGCGGACCTGGAAGCGGCGGGAGCGGATGTGATCGGAGCCTTTTATGCGGAGGCTTAGCAGCACATTCGCGACACTTTGGCGGGGAGGCCTGGGATCTGGCTCAAATAGACAGTGCAGGCCGGGTGTGATAGAATTTTCAAAGAATATCGGGCCATTGTGGCCCATAGCCCAAGGAGGGGTATATGACTTACGAAGAGGCAAGCAGACTTCTCGCCGTGAAGGGGCAGGAACATGTTCTGGCGGGATTTGACGCCCTGAGCGGGCAGGAACAGGAGACTTTGCTCACGCAGATCGCCCAGGTCGACTGGGATGTCGTGTCTATGGCCGGCAGGGAAGAGAAGCAGGAGCTGGGACAGATCAGTCAGCTGCCCGCCGTCGATATCGATGAGATTGAGATCAGAAAGAGTGAGTTCACGGAGGCCGGTCTCGCCGCCATCCGTCAGGGTAAGGTCGGGGCGGTTCTCCTGGCCGGGGGCATGGGAACCCGTCTCGGCCTGGATAAGCCCAAGGGGGAGCTTGACGTCGGGATCAACAGGCCCCTCTACCTCTTTCAGAGACTGATTATGAATCTGCAGGAGGTGACTGAGATGGCGGGGACAAGCCTGCCCCTCTATGTGATGACCTCTGAGAAAAACGACGCGGAGACCCGTCGCTTTTTCGCTGAGAATCGCTATTTCGGCTATCCCGAGGAAGACGTCCGCTTCTATGTTCAGGAGATGGCGGCAGCAGTCGACTACCAGGGCAAGCTGCTCAAGGAGGCCCCGGGCCGCCTGGCGACTTCGCCCAATGGCAACGGGGGCTGGTTTTCCTCTCTGGCTAAGGCCGGTCTAACCGAAGACCTGCACCGGCGGGGAGTCGAGTGGCTCAACGTCTTCGCGGTTGACAATGTCCTGCAGCGCATTGCGGATCCGGCCTTTATCGGAGCCACGATCCTGAGCGGCAAGAACTCCGGGTCCAAGGTGGTGCGCAAGGTGGATCCCTATGAGAAGATGGGGGTGATCTGCGCGGAGGATGGGGTTCCGGCTGTCGTTGAGTACTATGAGCTGACGCCTGAGATGGCGGAGGCAAGAGACGAGAAGGGCAATCTCAAATATGCCTTCGGCGTCATTCTCAACTATCTCTTCTCCGTCTCCAAGCTGGAGGAGGTAATGGCAAAAAGTATGCCTGTGCACGTGGTCGAGAAGAAGATTCCCTACATTGACGCGGAGGGCAACTATCACAAGCCGGACAAGCCCAATGGATACAAGTTCGAGACCCTGGCGGTTGATTTGGTTGCCATGATGGAGAACACCCTGCCCTACGAGGTGATCAGAGACAGGGAGTTCGCGCCGATCAAGAACCTTCACGGCGTGGATTCTCTCGACTCCGCGAGGGAACTCCTGGAGAAAAACGGGGTGGAACTCTGAGGATCAGGCTGGATTACGGCCGGCGCGCATAAGGAGCATCAAATGGATCAGATTGCAGTACTCATTCCCTGCTATAACGAGAGCAAGACCATCGGCAAGGTTGTCGAAGACTTCAAGAGGGTTTTGCCTCAGGCAGTGATCTATGTCTATGACAATAATTCCAAGGACGGCACCGATGAAATCGCCAGGAAGGCCGGCGCTCTTGTCCGCTACGAATACCAGCAGGGCAAGGGAAATGTCATCCGCCGTATGTTTCGCGATATTGACGCGGAGTGTTATATCATGGTGGACGGGGACGACACCTATCCTGCCGAGGCGGCGGGGGAGATGGCGGATAAGGTTCTGAACCGCAATGCCGATATGGTGGTGGGAGACCGTCTTTCCTCCACCTATTTTGAAGAGAATAAGAGGCCCTTTCACAATTTCGGGAACTCCATTGTGAGAAGCTCTATTAACAGGCTCTTTCACACCAATATCAAGGATATCATGACGGGATACCGGGCCTTCTCCTATCAGTTTGTCAAGACCTTCCCCGTCTTGTCCAAGGGCTTTGAGATTGAGACCGAGATGTCGATTCACGCCTCCGATAAGAATATGTTTGTCGAGAATGTGGTCATTGACTACCGTGACCGCCCGGAGGGATCCGAGTCGAAGCTCAATACCTACAGTGACGGGATCAAGGTCATAATGACTATTGCCAGGCTCTTTCAGACCTACAAACCCCTGGCCTTCTTCTCCATCATCGGACTCATTCTCTTTATCCTGGGGATCGGCTTTATGATCCCTGTCTTCGGGGCCTTCTTGAGAACCGGTACGGTCGCCAAGCTGCCGACTCTGATCGTGTCCGGCTTCGCGGTGATCGCCGCGGTTATTTCTTTTTTCTCCGGCCTGATCCTTCAGACCATCGCCAGGAAGAACCGCCAGGATTTTGAGATGCAGCTGATTCGCACCAGGGACCAGTATGAGAGCGTCCGCGGCTGATGGCCGGACGACAGGACGCGGGTACCCGATGGAGACGATACTGAAAGGGGAGAGGAGAGCAGAGCGCATGGAAGAGAAGATCCTTTCTTTGATTATCCCAAGCTACAACGCGGAGCGCTTTCTTCGCAGGGGATTGGACTCCTTTCTGATCTCAGATGGGGCCAGAAGACATCTGGAGGTCTGGGTCATCAGCGACGGATCAAGCGACCGGACGGATGAGATCGCCAAATCCTATGCTGTCCAGTACCCGGATGTCTTTCACTTCTTCCGCAAGGAGAACGGGGGACACGGGTCCGCGATTAACGCGGGCGTTAAGCTGATATCGGGCAAGTATTTCAAGGTGATCGACGCAGATGACTGGGTGGATCAAAAGGGGCTGGAGACCCTTATCCATGATCTGGCGGACTGCGACAGCGACGTTGTGATCAGCAATTATCAGGAATATGACATCGGAAGGGACAGGTATACGCCCCGCAGAACGGAGCTGTCAGATGATCGCAGGACCTATCAGCTGGCGGAAATCATGGAAGAGTGGGACAAGGTGCACGCCTGCATGACCTTCTGGGGGATTACTTATCGGACGGATTTCTACTTAAAGCAGAACTATCAGCTTCTGGAGGGGGTCTTTTATGAGGATCAGGAGTATGCCACGATTCCTTTGAGTCGGGCTGAGAGCATCTCTTTCTCGGAGGCCTTTGTCTATGTCTATCGGTTGGGCGATGTCAATCAGTCTGTCTCCGGCGCCAACCAGGTCAAAAGGATCGGGCATCTGGCCAAGGTGATCAAGGCCCTGCAGGCTTTTGAGAGCCAGGCCGAGCAGCTGCCGGCCGGCGGCTTCGATTACTGGAAGAAGAAGACCAGCATGGTGATCGTCAGCTTCTATCAGATCACCCTTCTTGTCAACCGCAACCGGGTCCAGGGAGAGAAGCAGGCAGACCAGCTGAACCGCTGGCTGGAAAAGACCAGTCCCACGCTTCTTGCGGCTGTCCGGAAGAAATATCAAATCTTTATGCTCTTTCACAGAATACATATGTCAGAGGCTGCCTACAAGCTTCTGGTACCGCCGGTTCTTCGCGTCCTGCGCAGGATGAAAGTCTGGTAGGAAACAGCTATAATAGCTGAGGCTGATGTGCTTTAGGAGGAAATAATGGAACAGTTATTGCAGAATATCATTTTCCCGCAGAGTTCAGCTCTGGAGGGGAACTATGAGCTCTTCTACCTGGGCGGCCGCGGGATCTATGACATGGAGCAGAAAAAGCTGCGTCTCGCGGACACAAGCGTGACGGATTTCTGCAGCTACATGAATTCTTTCTCGCTGATCAAGTGGAAGGAGTACACTGCGGTCGGTCCCGTGCGTCTGGTGCTTGAGCTGTCCGGGCGGGGACAGGTGGAGCTGGTCGGCTATCACCTGAATATCCACAGTCCGGTTCGCCAGACCTTTGGGGTATACGACTTTGATTTCGCGGATGAGCAGGAGCTGGACATTCCTTTTCCGGAGAACGGGGAGATGGTCATCGGATTTGAAATCCGCGCCCTCTCTGATGTGACGGTGTACGGCGGCGCCTGGTACGGCTCCTATGAGGAGGGACAGAGAAGGGATGTCGTCCTCTCTATTGCGACGACCACCATGAAGAAGGAGGATTTTATCACCCGCAACATGGCCGCTCTGAAAGAGGATATCCTGGACGCGGATGACGATATGAAGGAGAATTTTTACATCCATGTCGTTGACAACGGGCGGACGCTGGACGCAAAGGCCATGAACTCCTGGCATCTGACTGTGCACCCCAATAAGAATACCGGGGGATCCGGGGGTTATGCCAGAGGCATGATCGAGTCCTTGGAGCAGGATCCTCCCGCGACCCATGTCCTGCTGATGGATGACGATGTCACCATTCAGCCGGAGAGCGTCAGAAGGACCTATCATCTGCTCTCCTATCTGAGGGACGAATACAAGGACTCCTTTATCAGCGGGGCCATGCTGCTCTATGAGGAGATGCAATTCCAGCATGAGGATGTCGGCGCCATCCGCGACGCCTGCACCTTGACTTCCCTGAAGGGACTCTTTGATATGACCGAGAAGAGGAGTCTCTTGAAGAATGAGGAGGAGGGCTGCGGTTACGGTCACCGCTATGCCGGCTGGTGGTACTGCTGCATCCCCGCGCATATGATCCGGGAGAAGGGCCTGCCCCTGCCGCTCTTTATCCGCTTCGACGATGTGGAGTTCGGCCTGCGCTGCAAGCCGAAATTCGTCACGATGAATGGGATTTGTATCTGGCACATGGGATTTGCCGGCAAGTACAATCTGGCCATGGACCGCTATCAGATGTGCAGAAATCCCCTGGTTGTCGACGCGGTCGGCTCTATGCCGAGCACGGTCAACGCGCCCGATTATGTCCGCAAGGCCTTCCGGTCGGAACTCCTCAAGTTCAACTACAATGCCGCGGAACTGATTCTGCGGGCCTTCAAGGACTTCCTCAGGGGGCCGGACTTCTTCCAGATCGATCAGGGAGAGAAGATCATCAAGGAAAATGTTCAGAAGAACGAGAAGTATCAGCCCATGAACAACTGGCCTGATATCGAAGTCAATTTCGTGGAAATCTATGAGGACTTTGACCGAAAGCCCCTGGAGACGCTTTGGTACCGGATCACCTATAACGGACAGAGACTCTGGCCCTTCGGGACTCTGAAGAAGGGGATGATTCCCGTCTTCTTCTCCGACGTCTATCAGCCGGGCCGCTATGTGGGTCACGACGCGATGCTCGCTGTCAATGTCGACAACAGGACCGCTGTCGAGCGCCATATGGACAAGAACCGCTATCGCGCGCTCAAGAGGGAGTGGGATCAGGCCTATCGCTACTACAGGAGAAACCGCAGTTCGATTGTCAAATCCTACCAGGATGCAAAGCCCTATCTGGTTTCGACGGAGTTCTGGAAGAAGTATCTTGAAATATAATTGAGGTGAGAACATGGCAAAGCCCCGGAGAGATCCCATGGACTGGATCAAGACCAGACGAAGAAAACGAAAGGCGCTCCTGATTCTGGAGATCATCTTCTTTCTGCTTCTTCTGGTTGGTTCTTATATTTTTTCGCGTGCCGGTCTGATCAAGTACAAGGAGATCAAGACGGAGAAGAACGAGGTCAGCGAGCATGTCAAGCAGGCCATGTCCGGATATACCAACATCGCCCTCTTTGGCGTCGACAACCGGACGGTCGGCAACTATGAGACGGGCAACTCAGATGCCATCCTGATTGCCTCGATCAACAATTCCACGAAGGAAGTCCGCCTGATTTCTGTCTACCGGGACACCTATCTGGACGTCAACGGGCAGTTCCTCTTTCGCAAGTGTAATTACGCCTACAACCACGGGGGGGTCACCTCCGCGGTCAATATGCTAAACCGCAATCTCGACCTGGAGATCAATGACTATGCGACTGTCGATTTCTATGCCCTGGCCGATGCGGTGGACGCGGTCGGAGGGATTGACGTCAATATCGACAACAAGCTCATGGCCCAGGAGATCAATGAACTGCAGATCGAGATCTTCAACGTGACCGGCAAGAGAGCAGATGACCTGGGGGTTGGACAGCAGCACGTCAACGGGGCCCAGGCCTTAGCCTATGCCCGTGTCCGTCACCTGGAGGGCGGAGACTATGCCAGGGCCATGCGTCAGCGCGAGGTGGTCTCCAAGATGATTGCCAAGGCCAAGACGATGAATGTCACCCAGTTGGATCATCTGATCACTTCCGTCTTCCCTCATATTGATACATCCCTGTCCCTTCCGGACATGATCTCCATGGCGACAGCGATGAAGGAGTACAATCTGGTCGACACCAGCAGTTTCCCCAAGGATTTCGCGGAGAGAAATCTTCCCAATGGGATCGGTTGGGTTGAAATTCCGACGACATTGGAAGCAAATGTCAAGAAGCTGCATGAGTATCTCTTCCAGGATCAGGACTACACTCCCTCTGCGACGGTGTCCAAGATCTCCAAGCAGATCTCAAAGGTGACCGGGACGACAGAGAAGAGCACGCAGAGCCAGGATAATCAGTATTGATGGAAGATTCGAAGCAGGAAATCTTTGACAGGGCAGTTCGGCGAATGACCTCCTATCGGCCGCTCCGCTGGTTTGCCCCGGTCTATGAGGGGCATCGGCAGTTCTGGCTCTATGCCCTTTTCGGGCTGGGGACCATTCTGCTCAGCATCAATCTCTATCTGATTTTGACAGAGAAGATGGGGATGTCGGTCGTCCTTGCCAATTCTATCTCCTGGATTTTTGCGACGGCATTCGCCTTTTTGACCAACCGTCGCTGGGTTTTCATCAACCACAAATGCGGGGTAGGGGCCTTCTTTCACCAGATGGCCTCATTTTTCATGGGACGATTTCTGACTTTGATCTTAGAGGACTGGCTCCTCTACTTCCTGGTGGATCGTCTCAAGCTGTCCAATACCCTGATGAAGTACCTGGCCCAGCTGCTGATTATCGCAAGCAACTATTTCATCTCAAAGCTTCTGGTCTTCCGCAGGCGGCGCG
Organism: Shuttleworthella sp. MSX8B; assembly: GCF_000524295.1. Classification (NCBI taxonomy): domain Bacteria; kingdom Bacillati; phylum Bacillota; class Clostridia; order Lachnospirales; family Lachnospiraceae; genus Shuttleworthella; species Shuttleworthella sp. MSX8B. The sequence continues at coordinate 6,288 of NZ_JAQT01000032.1, read as the reverse complement.
CTCTTAGGGAGCTGATCCAGGAGAAAATAGGTCGCTGAGAAAAGAAAGTGTTGCAGAAAGAACTGTGGCAGAAGGGACTGCGACAGAAGAGGAACAGGAGGAAGCCATGAATATCGACAGTTCGATCCGGCTTAAGATCAACGTAAAACGCGCCGCGGGGGCGTTAGTCAAGGGGATTTTAATCGCGATCGCGTTTTCGACCCGGTATGTCACGCCAAACCTGGGCTGGTTCGGCCAGACCAGCCATCTGGTCGACGGTCTGACGAGGCTTCAGTTCTGGCTCAATGGTTATGGCCCTCTTCCCGCCTTTCTCGCGATCAGCGCGGCCCTTGTCATCTATTGGATGCGGGAGGTTGGATTTCGCTCTGCGTGGAAGAATCACAGGGGGCTGATGCTGATGTCCCTTTTCTTTGGCCTGGTCAATGTCATGGGAATGTGCGTCTCCTATACCGGAACGCTTCCGACCGGCCTGGGACTCTTCTTTACCATATACTGCATTCTTCCAGTCGTCGGCTGGGCACTGGCTTTTCAGGTAGCTGGAAGACTGCTCTATCTGTTCCTGGATATTTTGAGCGGCAGAAGGGATCTGAAGATTCGCTGGTCCCATCAGATGCCTGGATTCCTGCGGAAGCTTTGGAGCCTTTACCGCCGACATATTTTTGGCTTTTCTTTTATCCTGATTCTCCTGGGATGGCTGCCATGGATGCTGATCTACTATCCGGGAAGCCTGGATAATGATGTGGCCTATCAGCTGGATACGGTTCTCGGAATCCTGCCCAAGTCCAATCATCATCCCTGGCTGGCCAACACCATTCTTGTTTTCTTCTTCAGAGTAGGAAGACGGCTTGTCTCTGAGAACTTTGGCATTTTTCTCTTTGTCGCGGTTCGAAATCTGGCCATGGCCCTGATGTATGCCGCCGGCATCCGCTGGCTGGATCGTCAGCTGCTGCGCCCCAAGCTTTCGCTGGCGGCAACCCTCTTTTATGGATTTCTTCCGGTATGGGGGGCCTACAGCAAGCATGCCTTTAAGGATACGCTGGGGATCGGTCTCTTTGCTTTCTTTGTCTTTCTGACCTTGATAGCGGTGGACGAGCTCGGACGGGGGAAGCTCTGCTATCGCACCGCTGTGCTGCTGGGTCTCTTCGGCGCTCTGGCCTCCCTGATTCGCAATAACTTCATCTTCTGTGTCCTTCCGACACTGCTGGTGATAGGGGTGATTCTGATCGTACGACAAAAGGCGTGGCGGCAGGCTGTGGTCATGTTGCTTTGCGTCAGCAGCTTCTTTGCCTACAGCCAGTACATCTACCGGGTAGAAGGCGTTGCGAAGTCAGAGGGGGGAGAGGTCCTGTCTGTTTTCCTGCAGATGGAGGCCAGGACGATCATCAATCACAGGGATCAATTGACGGATGAGGAGAGAAACTGGATCGATAGCTTCATGGATCCCTCAGTCTATGAAAAGGGAACCTATAATCCTATCCTCTCTGATCCGGTCAAGGATCGCGTCCGCTGGCATCAGCCCGGATCCAAAGAGGCTTTTGTAAAACTCTGGTTTGCCCTGGGACGAAAGTATCCGATGGAGTACCTTGCCGCCTATGTGGGTCAGTCCAGCGGCTACTATTCCTTCACTCCCCGATTGGCGGTAGACGCGGGCAATATGAACGCCAACCTCACCATCTTCGGATGGATTGGAGCGGACTATCCCTTTCAGGGGATTTATGACATCCATTACCTGAAGCACACAGAGCTTTTGCGCAATGTTCTGGATCGCTATGCCAGAGCGGCGGACCAGCTGCCCCTGATCGCCATCTTAGATCAGCTGGCATTTTACACCTGGTTTTACATTCTCTTTTTGGGATACCTGCTCAAGAAGAAGATGTGGCTGCAGCTCATTCCCCTGATTCCAATTGCCCTTTTGGTGATGACCTGCACGATCTCGCCGGTCAACGATTGTTTCCGCTACATGTCGGGTGCCGTTGCCGCGGCGCCGCTGGTGCTGGCCCTCTTAGGGGGACAAGGCAGAGAGAAAAGGAGCTGAGGATTCCCACAGCAGAGAGTATCTGGAGACTTTCGCGAGATGGGGACAGATTCAAAGAGAATAGGACATATTTTTGACAGAGAGCGGGCTTTGATCTCGCTCTTTTAATTTTTAAAAATCGCATAAAAATAGCGGAAATGATCAATAAAAAATGTGCAATATTCTAAAAATGGGGGGGCAAAATAAAACAGGTATGGAGTAAGGGAAGTGGAGTGAAAATGAAAAGATGTGTAGCGATGTTTTTTGCGTCTGCATGCTGCATTGCGGCCTGCTGGATGTTTTCCGGGCAGGCGCGCAGCCGGGCAGACGTCAGATTATCAGGCCCAGGCCGCTCTCAATCGGACAGGATGGAATTTGCCCGCCGCTTTTAATTATGCCATGGTAGAACATTACGCGCAGCGGCCTTATCACTGGAGTTTCTCTTATTACGCGAATGACGGATTTGACCATAAGCGCAGAGAGGGAAACTGTTACACGATGGCATCTATGTTTTTGGCTATGGCCAGACAAATGGGCTATGAGGCCCGTCAGGTCGACGGAGGCGTTCCTCTTCGCCGCGGCGGCGTCAATGACCACTCCTGGGTTGAGATCAATGTCAATGGGACCTGGTATATCTGTGATCCTGATTTTCAACAGGAGACAGGGCACAATGGGTATATGCTGCATCTGACCTATCAGGTTGACCTGGCATACCAAAAGGATCTGCCAGCCAATACCCTCTGGCTGTCCCAGTCTGTCGCCTACTGCATGAATTGGGCTGTTCCGGTCTTTCTTATGGTTACCGGAAGTTTGCTTTTGAATCCCAGGAAAGAACTTCTCTTGGAGAAACTTTGGAAGAAATACATCCTTCGAATGATTTGGGCCCTGATCATCAGCATCAGCGTGTTTCGCGTCGCCGATGGGATTTTTGACAGGGAGAGTATTTCTGCGGCCTGGATTGGGGATATTTTGATCCAGTTTTTGACCAATGGCAGCTGGACGCATTTATGGTACCTGTATCTCATGGTGGGACTCTATGCCATGATGCCTTTTTATAAGAAAATTGCAGGATATGCTTCCGATCAGGAGTATCGCTATTTGCTTCTTCTGTATCTTGTTTTTGTCTCCGGTCTTCCTCTCTTAAAGGTGATAGGGATTCAGGCCGCGTTCTACCTGCCTGACCAGCTGATCTATCCCTTTTATCTCTTCTTTGGATATGGACTTGTGTCCGGGAAGATTCGATGTAAGAAGAGGCTGGCATTCTGGACTCTGATTGCGTCCTGGCTGGCTATGATTTTTGCAGCTTACCTGCGTTTTGCCTGCGGAAAGAAGAATTTGAGTCCGCTTTTGGACTATAGTTCGCTGATCGTAGTACTTATGGCCTGTTCCTCATTTGTTCTTCTGCATGATCTGCGTCTGAAAAAGACCTCGTTCGCCGCCAGGATTCTTCTTGCCCTGGACCGGACTTCTTTTGGAATTTATCTTTTTCATATGGTCTTTATTATGATTTTTCTGAGAGGGTTTGCTTATAATCCATATGCCTCGCCCTGGGGCGGTGTGTTTATCCTGGGACTTTGGCTTGCGATCAGTATGCTGAGTTATCTCCTGGTAACTCTATTGCAGAAAATTCCCGGTTTGAAGAAGGTCTTCTAGGGGAATTGCAGCCCCTGTGGCATGCGCCCCAATCAAATCTCAAAAGCGAGAGCTTATCCGCGGAAATCCCTGGGATAAGCTTTTTTTGCGTTGCACGCATTTTTGGAATGGCGGATGAGAGACGGAACCCTGTTGAAATAACCCCGGGAAAGAGTAAGAAAATATTTATTTTCCTGACAGGAAAGATTATTGTTACTTATCTTTTTAGACACAAAAAGGACACAAACGATTCGTAAGATGAATGTCATGAAGAAAGACAGAGAAAACGAGGATGAGGAGTTAGGACATGAGCGATTATAAGAGAGAAGATGAGGAGCTCAGAACAGACTGGATCGGCTCTGATGGCCAGGCGCCTGTGTCAGCGCATGAGGAGGACAGCAGTGCGTCAGTGCCGGCGGGAGAGGAGGCGCCGATTCACGAGACTTTTGATCCGCAGTCTGTTGACCCGCAGTCTGTTGATTCGGAGGCGTCCTCTTTTGGACAGGAGGATTTGCAGGCAGGGCAGGTAGAGACAGACGGAACAGGTGTCGAAGGGGCTCAGGAGTCTTATGAGGGTCAGGTTGATATCGAATCGCGGCAGGAGCCTTATGAGAGTCAGGCCGATATGGGGTCTCAGCAGGAATCTTACGGTAGTCAAGCCGATATGGGGTCTCAGCAGGGATCTAACGAGGGCCAGGCCGATATGGGGTCTCAGCAGGGATCTAACGAGGGCCAGGCCGATATGGGGTCTCAGCAGGAATCTTACGGCAGTCAGGCCGATATCGGATTACAGCAGGAGTATNNTGGGGTCTCAGCAGGGATCTAACGAGGGCCAGGCCGATATGGGGTCTCAGCAGGAATCTTACGGCAGTCAGGCCGATATCGGATTACAGCAGGAGTATGACGAGCAGCCCCGGTATAACTGGCAGCAGGGGCAGGGAAGCTACCGGAGCAGAGAGGCAGACAGGCAGACAGAAGACAGCTACCGCGGGCCCTCCTTTTCCGGAGGCACCGAGGGGATCGGCGCCCGCAATATGCATGCCAGGAGCAAGAAAGAGGGCTTTTGGAGGCGGCTGGTCGCAGCCGCCGTGGTCTTTGGCCTGGTGGCCAGCCTGGTATTCTCCGGGACCAATTATCTGACAGGCAAAATCAGCGGCAAGACGCGGACGGCAGCCAGTGTCAATTCCTCTTCCGGGCCCCTGTCACAGACAGTGGTGACGGATGGAGGAACGACGGACGTAGCTACGATTGCCGCTAATGTCATGCCGGCCATTGTCCAGGTGACCAATGTGTCCATTGAGCAGTATCGGAGCATCTTTGGCCAGAGCCAGAACAAGGAGTCCACCTCCGCCGGCTCGGGGATCATCGTCTCTCAGGATGACGCCTATACCTATATCGCGACCAATAATCACGTCGTCGCCAACAGCAGTGAGCTGACGATTACATTCGTGGACGGCAAAACGGCAGCCGCTCAGGTGGTTGGAGTGGATGCCCAGCACGATCTGGCGGTGGTCAAGGTCAAGACCTCTGACATGGATTCTTCTACTGTGTCCGCGATTAAGATAGCGACACTCGGGGATTCTGATTCTGTCAAGGTCGGTCAGGCCGCCATTGTCATCGGCAATGCCCTCGGCTACGGCCAGTCTGTGACGACAGGGGTCATTTCGGCCAAGGAGAGAGAGGTTACCCTAAAGGACGACTCCGGGAACACGATCAGCAATAAGCTGATCCAGACGGACGCGGCAGTCAATCCTGGCAACTCCGGCGGCGCTCTCTTAAACAGCAACGGCCAGGTTATCGGCATTGTGTCCGCCAAGTACTCCGATACTTCCGTTGAGGGAATGGGCTATGCCATCCCGATCTCTCAGGCCAAGACCATCATCGATGACCTGATGCAAAATGGAAGCACGACCAGCAGCGACTCGTCTAAGGGATCCAATTCCGGAAATTCATCCGGCAACAGCTCAGGGGATTCATCCGCCGGCAGTCTTCCCTCCGGAAGCACTTATCTTGGGATCGCCGGGGCTGACATCAGCTCCAGCCAGGCGTCTCAGTACAATGTACCCGCGGGCATTTATATCTCCAGGGTGAGCGAGGGAAGTCCTGCCCAGCAGGCCGGACTCGCCAAGGGAGACATCATTACCGGGGTGGATGACAGCAGCATAGGGAGTATGCAGGATCTTAAGAGCCTGATCAGCGGCAAAAAGGCCGGCGACCAGATCAAGATTCGCTATGCATCCCGCGCGGACAACTATAAGAGCAAGACGGTGACAGTGACTCTGGCGACGATGCAGTAGATGAGCAGCACGCGCAGGGTCAACTGACAGCGAAAAAGACAGAAGATCAAGAGATCAAGAGAAGTCCCGATACATGTCCGGCAAAACCGCCGCGTGTGTCAGGACTTCTTTTTGCCGCACGGAACCATACCAAGGTATTTTTGGAGTTATAGGACAAAATGTGTTGATGAAAACCCCTACAAGCCCTTGTAAATAAAGGGCTTGTAGGGGTTCAATCTTTTTTCAGGGAACTTTGAGGGTGGACAAAACGTGTTGATATAAAGTGCCTCAAACCCTTGTGTATGGTGTGCATCCCGTCAAGTAGACAATTGAAAAACAAAAAAGTTTTCCTGTCCGGCATTAATG
>NZ_JAQT01000031.1:0-2147 GCF_000524295.1 Shuttleworthella sp. MSX8B | reverse complement strand
CATATACTTTCCTGTTAAAGCAGGAGGCCCGACTTTCGCCAGGTCTCCTGTTCAAATCCGATCCTCAGGATCCCTGTACGTTCACCTCAAGATCTTCATATATATTTATATTCCTACGCCTGCTTTTTCCTCTTTACCACAAGCGTGCCCGCAAGCACTCCGCCTGACGCGAGAAGCAAGAGAATCATAATAGGAAGATTCCCCAGATCACCTGTCTTCGGTCTCTGCAGCTCAGGCTTGTTGGGATGATTCGGCACCTTCGGAGTCGGGGTGTGTACCTTCACGACATTGGACTTGACAGAGTATACATTGTTGATCGTCAGATCAAAATCATTCACATATGTCGTACTCTCTTTTGTCACCTTTCCCGTGACAATCGGTGCGGGAACCTTCGCAGTCTTGGTCAGATCGCTGTTGATCTGGGTCAGCAGGGCTGCGTTTGCGGTAAAGACCATACGTCTTGTCGATGCGTCATAGCTGATATCATAGTCGGCGCTTGCCTGCTTTGTAGCCTCAATATCCACTTCATAGCCGCTCGGCAAAACATCACTAAACACCAGAGAATTTATTTTCTCATGTCCGGCGGGAATATTTGTTGTATGCAGGGCAAACTTTACAACCGACCCGATCTGAACGGTGCCATTGTTGATGTCTTGATTATTTCCATCCAGGACATTCTTCTCTACCTGTGACTGTATATAGAGAATGTCGTAGTGATAGGACACCTGCTCCGGTTTCTGCGGTTCTTCAGGCTCTGTCGGTGGTACTGGCGCCACTGGCTTAACGGGCGCGGGAAGCGCCTTGATATCTGAATTAAGAGCAAACCAGACAACGCCCCGTTTACTTGCTCCAATATCCACGCTCACCGATGTTCCCTTGGCTTTTCCGACAATTGCTCCATACCACGTGGGCTTCCCGCTTCCGCTTGTAGAATCATCCCACTCGCTGGTTGAGAATCTTGATCCCTTCGCCTTACTGTCATTATCATTGCTTGCGTAAGCGCCTCCATCCGCCTGCTTCGTCACCGACGAACCGGATATGTAGATATAATCGCCATTAAAACGCAGCACTTTTTCTATCATTGGTTTTCCGACCGCTGACGGTGCGCTGCTACTTGTCCCTGTACCGTGATTCAGAGATGAGAAGTTAAACAGAGCCCCGGTCATATCAATTTTGTGTCCTGCCCCATCATAGAAATCCGCCGTCAGGTTAATATCAGCCTGTCCATAGGAATTGAGATACCAGATGGTAACCGTCGGATCCTTCTCAATCAGAGCGGGCAGATCATTTACTCCGGAGATCCCGGTGTCTCTCAGGGTATAGGTGTATTCTACTCTGGCGATCTTCTTGCCATTGACATACGAATTCTGAAGATTCGTGTATGCCACCTTCAAGGGCTGCCCCTTATGCAGCATCACTCTTGTTTCTGCGGCATTAGCCACATTATTGATATAGTTGAAATCGTTCGTGGCCTGTGTCTGGTCAATCCCCAGCTTGCTTCCTATATTACTGTCAAAGAAGGTCTTCCATTCCGTCTGGGAGTATGCCTTTCCTCCATTCAGGAACTGCATGCTGGCACTGGGCTCACTCTTGAATTGCAGAGTCTGGGAGGATGGCACACTCATATAGCCATCCTCATTCTTCTTTTTCTCCAACTCTTCCATCGCCTTGTTGTAGGCGGTCAGCTCATCATCATATTTTTTCTTGGCGATATTGTACTTGGCCAATTCTTCATCATACTTCTTCTTGGCCTCATCGTATTTCTTCTTGTCCTGACTATATTTTTGCGCAGCCTTCTTTGCATCCTTTAATTGCTGCACCTGCTGCTTATAATCCGCCTCGATTTCCGCCCTCTTGCTGTCGGCTTCCGCCTCGGATTTCACCACGCCCTTGTCAACGTCAGCATCCTGCACGATCTCAGCACCGGCATTTTTGGCATCGGAAACACTTTGATCTAATTCCGTTCGATCTGCTTTAATCTCAATTCCCTTGACGGGGTCTGCCGCATAGGTCGGCAACACCGCTCCAACCGTACCAAACATTACCAGGCATGACAAAGTAATCGCTGACAGCTTTTTGCTGATCGCTCTGCTCTTTCCTTTCATACTTCCTCCTTGTTTTTGTCTTTCTGCCAATTTTGAGTTTCT
>NZ_JAQT01000030.1:0-74087 GCF_000524295.1 Shuttleworthella sp. MSX8B | reverse complement strand
TCATATGGTGGATTTTGGATATTTCCAATGTCTACCATATGGGGAGCATATCACAATCACGGGCTACAGCGGTTTTTATTAATATTTTTGTTACAGGTACTGACCCGGGCGGGAATTCACAGTATCCTCTCCCACCTTATTTCGCGGGAGAAAGAGGGTCAGGCCTTGGGGCCTGCAGCAACTAAGGCCTTGCCAGCCTCATTGTTCTCATACTTCTTGAAATTCTTCTGGAATCTTGCGGCCAGATCAGCGGCCTTTGTATTCCACTCAGAAACGTCCGCGTAGGTATCGCGGGGATCTAAGATGGCAGGATCTACTCCGGGAAGCTCCGTGGGAACCTCAAAGTCAAATACCGGAATCTTCTTGGTGGGCGCCTTGTTGACGTCGCCATTCTGGATGGCGTCAATGATGCCGCGGGTGTCCTTGATGGAAATGCGCTTGCCCGAACCATTCCAGCCGGTGTTGACCAGGTATGCCTTGGCTCCGTTCTTCTCCATCTTCTTGACCAGCTCCTCTGCGTACTTGGTGGGATGCAGCTCCAGGAAAGCCTGACCGAAGCATGCGGAGAAGGTGGGTGTGGGCTCGGTAATCCCGCGCTCTGTACCGGCAAGCTTGGCGGTGAATCCGGACAGGAAGTAATACTTGGTCTGCTCGGGAGTCAGAATGGATACCGGAGGCAGTACTCCGAAAGCGTCTGCTGACAGGAAGACGACATTCTCGGCGGCAGGGCCGTGAGAGATGGGCTTTACAATGCTCTTGATATGGTTGATGGGATAAGAGACACGCGTATTCTCCGTCACGCTCTTATCCGCGAAGTCAATCTTGCCGTTCTCATCAACCGTTACGTTCTCTAAGAGAGCGTCGCGCTTAATGGCTCCGTAGATGTCAGGCTCCGCCTCGGGGTCAAGATTGATTACCTTGGCATAGCATCCGCCCTCGAAATTAAAGACTCCATTGTCGTCCCAGCCGTGCTCATCATCGCCGATCAGAAGACGCTTGGGATCAGTCGACAGGGTAGTCTTTCCCGTGCCGGACAGGCCGAAGAAGATGGTGGTATGCTCACCATTCAGATCGGTGTTGGCGGAACAGTGCATGGAAGCCATGCCCTTTAAGGGAAGGAAATAGTTCATCATGGAGAACATTCCCTTCTTCATCTCGCCGCCGTACCAGGTGTTGACAATGACCTGCTCGCGGGAAGTGATGTTGAAGAGGACAGCGGTCTCGGAGTTCAGACCCAGTTCTCTGTAATTCTCAACCTTTGCCTTAGAGGCGTTGTAGACAACGAAGTCAGGCTCGAAATTCTCCTGCTCCTCCGCTGTCGGCTTGATGAACATATTGCGTACGAAATGCGCCTGCCAGGCGACCTCTACGATAAAACGAACTGCCATACGGGTCTCTTTGTTGGCGCCGCAGAAACCGTCGACCACAAAGAGTCTCTTATTGGAGAGCTCCTTTTTGGCGATCTCCTTGACTGCCTGCCAGGCCTCCTCAGAGGCGGGGTGATTATCATTCGGATACTCCTCAGAAGTCCACCAGACCGTATCCCTGGAATTCTCATCCATAACAATAAACTTATCTTTGGGTGAGCGGCCGGTGTAAATGCCTGTCATGACATTAACGGCTCCAAGCTCCGTCACTGTCCCCTTCTCATAGCCCTCAAGAGACTCCTTGGTCTCCTCGGCAAAGAGCTGCTCATAGGAAGGATTGTAGACAATCTCGGTCGTACCCGTGATGCCATACTTTGTTAAATCTACATTTGCCATTTTAAACCTCTTTCTTATCTGGAATGGATAAGCAACCGCCGAAAACAGCTTCGTCTTCGGAATACATCTCAATATGGATCAGAAAGACGCATCAATTACCATTATACATAGAGTCATTTCATTTTCAATCGCCCGAAAAAAAGAGTGATGAAAGAGCTGTGAACATATATGGATGACCGATCAGTGGTGAAAGAGACGGATTCCGGTAAAGGACAAAGTCATGCCGTACTTATCGCAGCAGGCAATCACATTGTCATCGCGGATGGATCCGCCTGGCTCCGCCACATAGGACACACCGGACTTATGCGCTCTCTCAATGTTGTCTCCGAAGGGGAAGAAGGCGTCCGAGCCCAGAGCGACCCCATGGTTTTCGGCCAGCCATGCCCTCTTTTCTTCTGCCGTAAAGGCCGGGGGCCTGCTCGTAAATACCTTCTGCCAGGCGCCATCCGCAAGGAGGTCCTCATACTCATCGCCGATATAGAGATCAATGGCATTGTCCCGATCCGCTCTCTTGATGCCATCGAGGAAGGGAAGCCTCATGACCCGGGGATTCTGCCTCAGCCACCAGTTGTCCGCCTTCTGGCCCGCCAGTCTGGTGCAGTGAATTCTGGACTGCTGGCCTGCCCCGATACCGATCGCCTGCCCATCCTTGACATAGCAGACGGAATTGGACTGGGTGTACTTGAGAGTGATCATGCTGATCGCCAGATCGCGTTTGGCCGACGCAGGCAGATTCTTGTTCGCGGAGACCAGGTGGTCGAAGAAGGTCTCGTCAATATTCAGTTCATTTCTCCCCTGCTCAAAGCTGATGCCATAGACCTGTTTGACCTCAAGAGGCGCCGGGACATAGGAGGGGTCGATCTGAATGATATTGTAGCTGCCCTTTTTCTTCTCCCTGAGAATCGCAAGTGCCTCTTTTGAATAGGAGGGGGCGATCACCCCGTCAGAGACCTCTCTTTTGATCAGCAGGGCCGTAGAGACATCGCACTCGTCAGACAGGGCGATAAAATCTCCAAAGGAAGACATGCGGTCCGCCCCTCTGGCTCTGGCATAGGCATTTGCCAGCGGAGTCCAGTCGATATCCATGTCGTCCACCCAGTAGATTTTCCTGAGCGTATCGCTCAGGGGAAGGCCAAGAGCCGCCCCCGCCGGAGAGACATGCTTAAATGAGCTCGCTGCCGAAATCCCGGTCACCCGCTTGAGCTCGCTGACCAGCTGCCATCCGTTCAGGGCGTCCAGAAAGTTAATATAGCCCGGTCTTCCATTGAGGACGGTAACCGGCAGATCCGAGCCGTTTTCCATGAAAATGCGCGAGGGCTTTTGATTGGGGTTGCATCCGTATTTCAGTTCCAGTTCCTTCATTTCACTCTCCTTTATCCTGGCATTCTTCTACAATTCGAAATCAAAGACTCATTCAGCTATTCTTGTTGATGATTCTGGTTTGGCTGCTCTTATCTTTCAGATTGATATAGCGGACAAAGAGAGAGACCCTGTTGTCCTCGTCAAGACAAGACCAAATCTCCTCTGCCAGACTGTCAATATCCCCGGTCAGAGCTAGGAGGGTGGGTTCTCCCTCATAGGAGGGGAGGGGGTCTCCGTCGGATTGATAGGTGTGAATAAAGTAGCCCTCGCCCACAAAGGGCTTGTCATAGCAATAGGTCTGACGGTCGCACTGGTCCGGATTTCCATTGTGACTCTTTAAAATCGACAGGGAGATAGCGCATCCGTCCTCTTCCAGTTCAAGCAGTCCAGAAATACGCGGGGTATAGTTGGGGGCGTCCGGCTCAAAGCATCTCTTTCTCAGAGCTTCCTCAAAGCTTTTGCCCGCCCTCATTCCATCATAGATGGTATCCGTCTGGTCCCCGTTGCTGACGATCAAGGTATTATCCAGCAGGCGAACCGGCGCGTAAATAATCAGGCTCGGATCTTCCAGCTTGGACGGATCATAAGCCTGTGTGCGAATTCCGCCTTCCTCCTCCACAAAAATCCGGTTCCTGCTGTTCTCGCTTCGTCCCATAATGAAATAAGCGACGACGGCGGACCTGCCGTCCTCGGACTTGCCTAAGATAATCCCTCGTCCGGGGTAGGAATTGCCCGCGAGTTCTCTCTTCAGTGAACGTATCTTCATTGAAATCCTCCTGCTTGAGACTGAGCTACTCCACTATTATAGACAATGATCCCCTCTTTCACTTATTCCGAATATTAATACTGCGCGCAGACTCCGCTTATAAGTAAAATTTCCGCCCGTGGGCGCGTCAACTTTCCGCCACCTCCCTAATCGCGTCATTCAAAAAATTCCGCCCGCAAATACGTCAGCTTTCCGCCCCCCTCCCTGATCGCATCATTCAAAAAATTCCGCCCGCAAACGCGGACAGAATTTTACTCAATTTCCCTGATATCTTTTTCTTTCTTGGGGCAATTTCCTCAGATATTCTCAATCTGCCAGTCGATCGGCTCAAGCCCCTGCTCTTTTAAATACTCGTTGCACTTGGAGAAATGCCCGCAGCCGAAGAAACCCCGGTAGGCGGACAGGGGACTGGGATGAGGCGCCTTTAAGATCAGGTGTCCGGGGTGATCGAGCATAGCGGCCTTGGCCTGCGCGGACGATCCCCAGAGCATGAAGACGATCGGCTGATTTCTCTCATTCAAAACCCGGATCGCGGCGTCTGTGAACTCCTCCCAGCCAATTCCCCTGAGAGAGTTCGCCTGATGAGCCCTCACCGCAAGAACCGTGTTGAGGAGCAAAACCCCCTGCTCGGCCCATTTGACCAGGGAACCCTGATTTGGAATATAACAGCCCAAATCTGTGTGCAGCTCCTGGTAGATATTGGCCAGGGAAGGAGGGATGCGAACGCCCTTTCTGACGGAAAAACAGAGTCCCTGTGCCTGTCCCGGCTCATGATAGGGATCCTGTCCCAGGATCACCACTTTAACCTTGGAAAGGGGGGTTAAGTGAAAGGCATTGAAGATCTCCTCAGAGGGGGGATAAATAACATACTTGTGGTACTCCTCCTTCATGCGAAGATAGAGCTTCCTGTAGTAATCCTTATGAAATTCCGGTTCAAGAGCCGGGAGCCAGTCGTTTTCAATTGCCGCCATACAACCTCCTGATTAAAATCCACACTAGCATCGTCGGAGCCCTAATTCCTCAGGAAAAATCCTTCTCCTCGTCTCTTAGGCAAAAGCATGCATCTCTCAGAGAAATGCTACAGGCCCTACAGTCTCACAGAGATTCCCCGTCCCCGGAGATATTCCTTCAATTCCCGGATCTCCAGTTCTCCATAGTGAAAAAGAGAGGCCGCCAAAACCGCGTCCGCCCCGCCCTTTGTCAGGGCATCATAGAAATGCTCCTTCCTCCCGGCGCCGCCGGAGGCGATCACCGGAACCGAAACCTCCCCCGCGATCGCCCTGGTCAGGGAGATATCATAGCCGTCTTTCGTCCCGTCACAGTCCATCGAGGTCAGAAGGATCTCTCCGGCCCCGCGATCGGCCGCCTCTTTCGCCCAGGCCACGGCATCCATACGGGTGTTGAGACGCCCGCCCTGCTGATAGACCTCCCAGCCCGATCCGTCCTCCCTTCGCCTGGCATCAATCGCCAGAACCACGCACTGACTCCCGAATTTATCCGCCGCCTGGGTCAGAAGCTCGGGATGATCGATCGCCGCGGAATTGACGGAGATTTTGTCTGCCCCCTCCGCCAGAAGGGACTTGAAATCGTCCACACTGCGAATCCCTCCGCCTACGGTAAAGGGGATAAAGACCTCGGCGGCGACCGCTCTTACCATATCGATCACCGTTGCCCTCTGATCACTGGAGGCCGTGATGTCGAGAAAGACCAGCTCATCCGCCCCGGCCGCGTCGTAGGCCCTGGCAATGTCGACCGGATCTCCAGCGTCCCTTAAATCAACAAAGTTCACCCCCTTGACCACCCGGCCGTCCTTGACGTCCAGGCAGGGGATCACCCTCTTGGTAAACATGGTCACACCTCCAGAAAGTTGCGCAGAATCCGCAGCCCTACATGAGAACTCTTCTCAGGGTGAAACTGACAGGCGAAGAGCTTTCCTCTCTCCACGGAGCTGTCCATCCGCACCCCTCCGTATTGTGTTGTGCTTGTCACGATGGATGGATCATTGGCCCTCAGATAGTAAGAGTGGACGAAGTAGACATAATCCTCTTCCTTAAGCCCGTAAAAGAGCCTTCCCTCTCTGGGAAAAGACAGAGAATTCCAGCCGATATGGGGAATCTTAACCCCCTTTTGTTCGGGGATCCGATAAATACCGCCCGGCAAAAGTCCAAGTCCACTGACTCGCGGACTCTCCTGGCTGAAGGAAAAGAGCAGCTGCAGCCCCAGGCAGATTCCCAGGAAGGGGATCTCTCTTGCGACCGCCTCCTGGATGACCGGAACCAGTCCATAGGAGTGAAGACGCTCCATCGCCTGGCCAAAGGATCCGACCCCGGGCAGGATAATATGATCCGCTGACAGGATTCGTTCAGGATCCCTCGTCAGAAGAGCCTGTGAGCCGACAGCCCGGCAGGCCTTCTCAACGCTTCTGATATTCCCGGCGTCATAGTCGATGATTGCCAGCATAATTCTCTCCTGTCAGGCATTTGTCGTATCAAAAGTAAAATAGAACTCCACGCCGTCTTTATGATTGATGACTCCGCACTCCTGCTGAAAGGACTCGGAGATCGCCTTGACGACAGATAAACCGATGCCGGATCCCCCGTAGGCGCGGCTTCTGGCCTTGTCCACCTTGTAGAATTTCTCGAAGAGGTGGTCAAGAGCGGCCTCAGGAATGGGGTCTCCTGTATTAAAGACCGAGAAGCGGACTCTTTTGGGTTCTCTTTTGGCCCGCAGGCGAATCTCCTTCCTGCCTCCGCAGTAGTGAATGGCATTGCTCAGATAATTACTGATCACCTGTTCGGTCATGGTAGGGTCCGCCCAAATATGAATCGGCTCATTCTCAGGCTCGATATCAATCCGCATTCCGCTCGCGAGAATCTTCTGCGAAGCGACGAGGGACCGGACGGAGGCCATGAGATCGAAACGCTCCATGGAAACCATATTTTTCCCATACTCCAGGGTATTGAGATTAATCATCTGCCGAACCAGGCGATTCATGCGATTCGCCTCATCTAAAATGGTCTCCGTATAAAATTGAATATCCTCCGGCGTCTGCGCGATCCCATCCTGCAGACCCTCCGCGTATCCCTGGATGACCGCGATGGGCGTCTTGAGCTCGTGAGAGGCGTTGGAGAGGAATTCCCTGCGCATCTTCTCCTGCTTGTCACGGATCT
Organism: Shuttleworthella sp. MSX8B; assembly: GCF_000524295.1. Taxonomy (NCBI): domain Bacteria; kingdom Bacillati; phylum Bacillota; class Clostridia; order Lachnospirales; family Lachnospiraceae; genus Shuttleworthella; species Shuttleworthella sp. MSX8B. The sequence goes on along the minus strand of NZ_JAQT01000030.1, from coordinate 67,026 downwards.
CAAGCCCCTTCTTCAGATCGTTGTTGGCCGTCTTCAGTTCACCGATGCTTGTCTGCAATTTCCCGGAGAGCTCATTTAAGCTCTCTCCCAGATCATCCAGCTCGTCATAATTTGTTGTCCGCTGGTACTTGGCGTCAAAATCCAGGTCAGACATCCGCCGGGCCAGCTTCTGCATGCGGCGGATCCGCTCGGTGATCATGCGGGCGGCGAGTCCTCCCACCAGAACAGATAAAATCACGGAGATCGTTCCCGCGATGAAGAGGGTTTTGCGCAGAATGAAGGCCGCCTCCTTGAGCGATTCCACCCCGCTTCGAATCACAATGAAATTGCCGTCAGTGAATCGTCCGATCAGAACCAGGTATTCCTCGTGTGTGTGTGAATCCGCAACGCGAATCTGACGGGAACTGGGATTCTCGTCACTTGTGGACGGGACCGGAAGATCCCTGTTCTCCGCTAAAACCTTGCGCAGGCTTCCCGGGATGGCTGAGCTCTCATCCATGGATGATAAAAGGAGGTCTCCGCTGCCGCTTGTAACCACAGCGTCGAGGTTGAAGTTGGCGCAGATCTGCTCAAACTGCAGGCGGTAGTCCGGGGAATAGATATGACCGTCCCTGGACTGATCCTCGAAGATACCGTAGACCTTCTCCAGATTTCCCACCTTATTGCGCGCGTAGTAATCCTTGAGCAAGAAAAAGTTGATCAAAAATGTCAGAACAATTAATCCGTTGATGACAACCAGAAAGATGATGACAATTTTTTGGTTGATTCCTGTCCAGATCCTCTTCTTTTTCACGACCAGATCCTCTTGCCTCACCTTACTCACTGACCTCAAACTTATATCCCATTCCCCAGATCGTGCGGATATAGCTTCCCTTCTCGCCGATCTTGGCGCGGAGCTTCTTGACATGAGTATCAATGGTTCTGGCGTCTCCGAAGTAGTCGTAGTCCCAGACCGAATTTAAGATTTTTTCTCTGGAGAGGGCGATTCCCCTGTTCTCCATAAAGTAGGCCAGAAGCTCAAACTCCTTGGCGGACAGCATAATCTCCCTGCCGTCGACGGTCACCGTATGCGCGACAAAATCCAGACGGATCCCCCCGGCCTCCAGAAGCTTGGCCTGCTCTTCGACGCCGCTTCTTCGCAGAATCGCCTGTACCCGCGCCACGAGCGTCTTGGGAGAAAAGGGCTTGGAGATGTACTCGTCAACCCCAATATCAAAGCCCTGCAGCTCATCCTGCTCATCGGACTTGGCCGTCAGGATGACGATCGGCACCTTGGACGTCTCCCGGATCTCTCTGGCCACATCAAAGCCGCTGAGCTTCGGCAGCATGACGTCTAAGATAATCAGTCCGATCTCATGATCCTGGTAAAAGAGGTCTAAGGCCTCCTCTCCGTCCTGGGCCTCTACGACGTCATAGCCGTCCCTGACCAAAAAGTCGCGGACAATCTTGCGGATACGCATCTCATCATCAACGACCATGATTTTCTGATATGCCATGGTTTCCTCCTCATAGGGCATTCAATTGCCATGAATAATATAAAGAAAAGGGGACCGGATCCAAGTCGTTACTTGAACCAGATCCCTGATGGACTAGAGGGGAATCGAACCCCTGTCCAAAAACCCGTTCCCTGTTCTTCTACGAGCGTAGTCTGTTCTTTATAAATTCCCTCCGCCGCCCGGAAGCAGACATCCTTGCGGTCTTGGTAGCTTCATTTTACGCCCATGCCCTCAAAGCTTTGGGCATGTCGTTTCCTGCTCTTTTTGAAACCCGGCCCCTGACACGCAGGTGAATCAGAAGAGGGTTACAGCCCTCAGGCTGCGATTGCTAAAGAGTTGTTCTTAGCGTTTAAATTTAATTTGGCCATTTAACGCATCGCCATGCGGCTCGCTTCACCAGCTGCAGGATCCCTGTCGAAACCTTTGCTAGCCCTGTTAGGCAACGGAACTCTACAGATGATTCCGTATACAACCGTGCTCCAGAATTATCTTACATGTATTTATTCGCAAAAACAAGAATGCCCTGCCAAATACACACTTCCTTCACCTTCGGCTTCTAGCGGAGATTTCGGATTTTAAATTCCTTTTGAGCCTGGCGCTCCTGATCTCTCCTGGCTAAGTCCGCCCTCTTGTCATAGAGCTTTTTGCCCCGGGCCAAAGCGATCTCCACCTTGGCAAGACTCTTTTTGAAGTAGACCCGTACAGGTACAATGGTATAGCCCTTGGTCTTGATCTGCTGCTCCAGCTTGCGGATCTGCGCCTTGTGCAAAAGGAGCTTCCTGGGGCGCAGGGGATCCCGGTTGAAGAGATTCCCCTTCTCATAGGGCGAAATATGCATCTGGTAGAGGAAAACCTCTCCGTTTTGAATGCGCACCCACGCCTCCTTAATGGAGCATTTGCCCATGCGAAGAGACTTGACCTCCGTGCCGGCCAGTTCAATGCCGGCCTCGTAGAATTCATCCAGAAAATATTCGTGTCTGGCCTTCTTGTTGTTGGCGATCAAATGCACATGACTCGTATCTGCCATCGCTCACCTATCCTATCAATTCAAAATCAATGGTGGAGGCCCTGGCGTCCACGGAAGACACCAGAACCCGCACAGACTGACCGAGCTTAAAATGCCGGTGAAAGCGCTCTCCGATCAACTCATAAGTGTCCTCGGAGAATTCATAGTAGTCGTCTGTCAGTGTGGAGACGGGAATCAACCCCTCGACGGAATTGGGCAGCTCCACATAGAGCCCCCAGCCCGTGACGCCCGACACGCAGCCGTCATAGGTCTCTCCCACATGCCCCCCCATGTACTCCACCTTCTTCATGTGATCCACATCCCGCTCGATCTCGACAGCCCGTCGCTCCAGTCTGGAAGTCTCTACCGCCACCGTAGGCATGATATCCTCATAGTGAGCCGCCCGCTCCGGAGAGAATTTCCCGGCGAGATTCTCCTTGATAATGCGGTGGATGATCAGATCCGGATAGCGTCGGATGGGGGATGTGAAATGGCAGTAGTATTTGGCGGCCAGGCCGAAATGGCCGATCGAGTCCGTAGTGTATTTGGCCTGCTGCATCGACCTTAGGACAATCGTTGAGATGGTCTTCTCCTCCGGCTTGCCGGCGATCTGAGTCATGATATTTTGAATCTCAATCGGGCGGATCCTCTGAGGATCCGAATGCATGACATAACCCAGGGCTCCCAGATAGGTCTTTAAATTGCGCAGGCGCTCCGCGTCCGGCTTATCATGGGTCCGGTAGAGAAAGGGGATCTCTCGCCGGGCAAACTCTCTGGCCACAGACTCATTGGCTGACAGCATAAAGTCCTCGATCAGCATGGTCGCCTGATTTCTGGGATGCTGTCTCAGATCAACCGCTCTCCCGTTCTCATCCAGGATAATATCTGTCTCGGGAAAGTCGAAATCAATCGCCCCTCTGGCTGTCCGAATCGCCCGGATCTTCTCGGACAGCTCCAGCATCAGACGAAAGGTGTCCGCGAAATCGGCATAGTCTCTCAGAGCCTTCGGATCCTCGTCCAGAACTGCCTGGACTTTCGTGTAGGTCATTCTTCGGTCAATATTGACAACCGACTCTAAGATCTCATAATCGACAACCTGTCCCAGGGAATTCAAATGCATCAGGCAGGAAAGGGTCAGCCGATCCTCTCCCTCGTTGAGAGAGCACATTCCATTAGAGAGAGCCGTCGGCAGCATGGGAACCACCCGGTCCACCACATAGACGGAGGTTCCCCGTTTCAGGGCCTCCTTGTCCAGAGCCGAATTCTCCCTTACATAGTGGGAGACATCCGCGATGTGAACCCCCAGCAGATAGCCGTCCCCTTCTCGCTCAAGGCTGACTGCGTCATCCAGATCCTTGGAGTCCTCCCCGTCGATGGTCACCATAGGGATTTTCCGCAAATCCCTCCTCCTTGCAATTTCCTCCTTTGGCACAGGAATCGCAAGCCGGTCCGCCTCTTCCAGGACAGGCTCAGGAAAATCCATGGGAATCTCATAGGCGCGCAGTGTGGATAAAACATCCACCCCCTTGTCTCCCTTGTGTCCGATAATCTCTGTGACAGCTCCTTCCGGTCCCTTGTCTTTGGCCCCGTAATCTGTAATAGAGACTAAAACCTTATCTCCCGTTATCGCGTTCTTAGTCTGAGAGGCAGGGATAAAGATATCCCCGGGAATTTTCCTGAGATCCGGCTCCACGAAGCCGAAGGTCCCCTGGCGACTCAATTCAAAGCTTCCGACCAGACTCGTAATGCCGCGGCTTAAAACCCTGGTCACCTTGGCCTCCGCCCGATGTCCCTGGTCATCTCCGCGCTTTACAATGGAAATCTGCACCAGGTCTCCATGGAATGCCCCGCCCACATAGTCTCTCGGCACGAAGTAATCCTCGTCCTGGCCCTCTACCGTGACAAAGCCAAATCCCTTGGCATTGGCAATAAAGGTTCCCTCCATGGGCGCTGCCGTTGATTTGCGGTATCTGCCCTGTTCATTGATCTCAATCTTTCGCATGGCGACAAGATCATCCAAGGCCCGCTCAAAGATCTCCTTCTTATCCGCCGGAACATCCAGCAGATGCTCTAATTCCCTGGCTTTCATCGGCACATAGATGTCGTCGCAGATAAAGGAAAAGAGCTTATGACGGATCCGACTCAGCTCTTCATCCACCTCGGTCTCTTCCCTGCGCGCCGTCCCTTTCCGCCCTGCGCCGGTTCCTCTTCTCCCTGCGCTGGCTCCTCTTCCTCCATCGCGGTGAAAACCAGAGGAATTGGATCTATGATTTCTTCTTGTTCTGTGATCTGTCACCTGTCACTCCTGAAAATATACGGCTGTCCCGAATCAAAAAGCCGACCACCACCATTCGCGGCTGTACAAGCATGCACATGCGAGATAGGATGATCGGCCTGAATCTGACAGCCCTCGAAAATAACCCGTTTTCTCAGTTGAAAAGCCCCATATTCAAGGCTGCGGATACAACAAAATACACAATGACCAAAATCGTAGTCAGCTTGATCAGAACGCCCTCCCGGGAACGCCCCTTGTTCTTGCTCCAGTAGGAATCTGTGTTGGAAGCCTGGCCGCTCAGAGAACCCAGTCCCGCGTCCTTGCCCTCCTGGCTCAAGATTACAATATTCAAAACAATGCAGACAATGACAAAAATCACCGTCAGAACCGTCTTTAAAACCGCGATCATTTCCTAAACTCCTCTTCTGTCAAAAGGGATTCTATCCATCCGCACACAACAAAAAGCAATATAGCACAGCAAAGACTTCCTGTCAAAGGCCCTCAAGAGGATGGGAATATCTGTATCCTCAAGACAGGTGATTCCTGCAAGCTTGAAAAGGGGCTCGAAAACAGAATTAGTACGCGATCCCCTGAGCCAGCATGGCCTCGGCGACCTTCTCAAATCCGGCGATGTTGGCTCCGGCAACCAGATTTCCGTCCATGCCGTACTTTTTGGCCGCATCGTAGGAAGCGTGGAAGATCTGGATCATAATTCCATGAAGCTTCTCATCTGTCTCCTCGAAGGTCCAGTGAAGGCGCTCGGAGTTCTGTGACATCTCCAGGGCTGAGGTGGCCACGCCGCCGGCATTCGCCGCCTTGGCCGGTCCGAAGAGGACACCTGCCTTCTGGAAGGCCTCGACCGCCTCCGGCACAGAGGGCATATTTGCTCCCTCCGCAACTGCCATCACGCCGTTGGCAATCAGGGTCTTGGCGGATTCCTCAGACAGCTCATTCTGCGTGGCGCAGGGAAGGGCAATATCGCAGGCAACCGTCCACACGCCGGAGCAGCCCTCATGATACTCGGCGGAGGGCACGCGCTTGGCGTACTCTTTAATCCGTCCGCGCTCGACCTCTTTGATCTGCTTGACGACGTCGACTTGAATTCCCTCAGGATCATAGACATAGCCGTTGGAGTCAGACATCGTCACTACCTTAGCTCCCAGTTCTGTCGCCTTCTGCGCCGCGTAGATCGCTACATTCCCGGACCCTGAGATCACAACCGTCTTCCCCTTGAAGGAGTCATTTTTCATGACAGAAAGCATCTCCTGGGTATAGTAGCAGAGACCATAGCCGGTCGCCTCGGTACGGGCCAAAGATCCGCCATAGGCCAGGCCCTTGCCGGTCAAAACGCCTGTGAACTCGTTGCGAAGCCTCTTGTACTGACCGTAGAGATAGCCGATCTCACGAGCTCCCACGCCGATATCTCCGGCGGGAACATCGGTGTCCGGACCGATGTGTCTCTGCAGCTCCGTCATGAAGGACTGGCAGAAACGCATGACCTCACGGTCGGACTTGCCCTTCGGGTCGAAGTCGGATCCGCCCTTGCCGCCGCCAATGGGCAGGGTGGTCAGAGAATTCTTGAAGATCTGCTCAAAGCCCAGGAATTTGATGATGGACAAATTGACAGAGGGATGCAGGCGCAAGCCCCCCTTATAAGGACCGATTGCCGAGTTAAACTGGACACGATAACCGCGGTTCACCTGTACCTTTCCCGCGTCATCCACCCAGGGAACACGGAACATGATCACCCGCTCCGGCTCAACCAGGCGCTCAATGACCCCTTCCTCTTCCAGCCTGGGGTTGGCTGCGACAACAGGCTCCAGAGAGCTTAATACCTCTCCCGCCGCCTCGAGGAACTCCGTCTGTTCCCCGTTTCTCTCGACCAGACCATCATAAATGCCCTGCAGATATGTAGACTGAAACTTCATGGCCACCTTCCTTTCTTTTTAGCAAGGCAAGCACCTGACTTGCCTGCGCACCCTATTATATCCAATTCGCCTCTTCTTCGTTTTGCGTATTTTAATGATTTGACGGGGAAAAGCGCCTGAAATCGGTTGATTTATTTTAATCACGTCCTGTGCATACGGTCGGATTATTCTTCTCAGAGGACCTGAGGCTCAGACATTGATCTCCGCCGTCAGCCCCAGAAGGTCTTCATTCGCGTCAAGGATTGGCCGGACGGTATCGCGCAGATAGACCTCCACCTGACGGGGGGCTCGCCCGACATAGCGGATCCCCTCCATGTGACTCTCCAGATCGGACAGATCCATGCCGAAGGTCTTCTTGTCAGCCGCAATCAGCTCCAGGAGATTATTGTCCTTCCCCTCTACCTTGACTGTCCTTCCGGCCTCCATGGAGAGCTGGCGGATGCGCTCATGCAGCTCCTGCCGGTTGCCGCCGTTCTTGACGGCGTCCATCATGATATTCTCCGTCGCCATGAAGGGAAGCTCCGCTCTCAGATGCTTCTCGATGACCTTCGGGTAGACAACCAGTCCATCCACCACATTGATGCAGAGATCCAAAACTCCGTCACAGGCCAAGAAGCCCTCGGGAATCGACAGGCGCTTGTTGGCGGAATCGTCAAGAGTCCTCTCAAACCACTGTGTGGCCGAGGTGATCGCGGGGTTTAAGGCATCCGCAATGATATAGCGGGACAGGGAGGCGATGCGCTCGGACCGCATGGGATTTCTCTTATAGGCCATGGCGGAGGAACCGATCTGGCTCTTCTCGAAGGGCTCCTCCACCTCTTTCATATGCTGCAGCATCCGGATGTCATTGGTCATCTTGGTCGCGGAGGCCGCGATTCCCGCCAGAATATTGATCACGCGGGTGTCCACCTTGCGGGAATAGGTCTGACCGGATACCGGATAGCAGGAAGAAAATCCCATCTTTTGGGCAATCATGGGGTCAATCTTATCGATGGTCTCCTGATCGCCGTCAAAGAGCTCCAAAAAGGAAGCCTGGGTCCCTGTGGTTCCCTTGGAGCCCAGCAGCTTGAGACTGGCCAGCACATAGTCCAGATCCTCTAAATCCATCACAAATTCGTTGATCCAGAGACTCGCCCTCTTTCCGACAGTCGTGGGCTGAGCGGGCTGAAAATGGGTAAAAGCCAGCGTGGGCAGACTCTTATAGCGGTCGGCGAAGTCTGTCAGCTGGGCGATGACATTGATCAGCTTCTTTCGAATCAGTCTCAGAGCGTCGCGCATAATAATAATATCAGTATTGTCGCCGACATAGCAGGAGGTCGCTCCCAGATGGATAATGCCGGCCGCCTTGGGGCACTGCTTCCCATAGGCGTAGACATGGCTCATTACATCGTGTCGGACAATTCTCTCGCGCTCTCTTGCCACGTCATAATTGATATCCGTGACGTGACTCTTCATCTCATCGATCATCTCCTGGCGGATAACTGGCTTGCCGTCCTGGGACAGGCCAAGCTCCATCTCTGTCTCCGCCAGAGCAATCCACAGGCGTCTCCAGGTGGAGAACTTCATATCCTGGGAGAAAATATACTGCATCTCCTTGCTGGCATAGCGCTGTGACAGGGGGCTCTCATATCGATCTGTGCTCATCGTGTCTCCTTTTTTCTATAACATCTTTCCTCAAGCATCAATATCTTTACTCAGGCATCAGCATCTGTCCTCAGGCATCAATATCTGTCCTCAGTCATCAGCATCTGTCCTCAGGCATCGATATCTGTTCTCAGGCATCGATATCTGTCCTCAGGCATCAATATCTGACCTCAGGCATCAATATCTGTCCTCAGTCATCACTATCTGTCCTCAGGCATCGAACTTGCCCCGGATGTCCTCTTCGGGGGGATCTACAGGGTAATCGCCGGTAAAACAGCCCTTGCAGATAGCCAGATCATCCACCATCTGGGACAGTCGATCCAGGCTGAGATACCCCAGGGAATCCGCCCCGAGAAGCTGACGGATATCCTCTTCTGTTCTGCGGTAGGCAATCAGCTGGTCCCTCGCCGGCACATCAATCCCAAAATAACAGGGATAGCGAAAGGCGGGGGAGGAAATGCGCACATGTACCTCTCTTGCGCCCGCCTCCTTGAGCATGGAGACGATCTGACCGGAGGTGGTTCCCCGGACAATGGAGTCGTCGATCATAATGATTCGCTTCCCCTCCACAACCGACCGGATGGGATTTAACTTGACGCGGACGGACGATTCCCTGGCATTCTGCTTGGGCTTGATGAAGGTCCGGCCCACATAGGAATTCTTATAAAAGGCGGTTCCATAGGGAATGCCGGATTCCATAGCGTAACCCATGGCGGCGGCATTGCCGGATTCCGGGACGCCGACGACCAGGTCTGCTTCTACCGGAGAATCCTGGGCAAGGTAGCGTCCCGCGCGGATTCTGGCCTCATAGACCGACTTCCCGTCAATCATGGAGTCAGGGCGGGAGAAATAGATGTACTCGAAGATGCACCTGCCCATCTTGTCTTCCGGCAGGCAGTGGCTGGTATCGGATTGGATGCCGGCGTCGGGACTGATGGTGACAATCTCCCCCGGCAGGACATCACGGATAAATTCCGCGCCAATGGTGTCAAGAGCGCAGGACTCGGAGGAGACCACATAGGTATTGTCTCTTCTTCCGATGCAAAGGGGCTTGAATCCAAAGGGATCTCTGGCGGCGATCAGCTTTCTGGGACTGGCGATCACAATCGAATAGGCCCCCTTGATGTCGTCGATGGTCCTGGAGACGGCCTCTTCGACAGAGGCGGAATGGATCCGGTATCTGGCGATCAGATAGGCAATGGTCTCTGTGTCGATGGTCGTCTGAAAAATAGCGCCGGTCTCAGATAATCTGGCGCGAAGCTCATTGGCGTTGACCAAATTGCCATTGTGTGCCAGGGCCAATGTGCCCTTGACATAATTTAAAACCAGAGGCTGGGAATTGGCATATATAGATTCCCCTGCAGTGGAATATCTGGCATGCCCCACGCCGATATCTCCGTGCAGGTCACTCAGCTTGTCATTGTCAAACACCTCATTGACCAGGCCCATTCCCTTATAGGAGAGCATATTCCCCTTGGGTCCTCTGGTATCAGAGACGGCGATGCCGCAGGACTCCTGTCCCCTGTGCTGCAGGGCAAACAGGCCGTAATAAATAGAGCTGGCTACATCTCCGTGGTCAAAGTCATACATGCCGAAGACGCCGCACTCGTCGTGGATGGGCTTGGCTTCTAAGGTCAGGTCTAATTTACATTTCTTCAAGCATTTATCCTCAAAAAGAAAAGATGGGATCCCAGCCGAAACCCCATCTGTGCATCACAATAGAATTATACGTTAAGAGGAGCCCCCGTCAAGAGTTCATAGGCCTCAAGATACTTGTCAATGGTCTTGGAGATAACATCATCGGGAAGCAAGTAATCGCTCTTGGGATTGGCCTTGAGCCAGTCTCTGACATACTGCTTGTCAAAGGAGGGCTGACTCTGCCCCGGCTGATACCCCTCTAAGGGCCAGAAGCGGGAGGAGTCAGGGGTTAACATCTCGTCGGCAAGGACAAGCTCGCCATTCTCGTCAAGGCCGAACTCAAACTTGGTATCGGCAATGATGATCCCCCTGGTCAGAGCGTAATCCGCACACTTTTTGTAGAGAGCCAGAGTGTAGTCCCTGATCTTTGCGGCATAAGCTTCCCCCTTGCCCGGGTAGAGTTTCTCCAGGATCTCGACAGACTTCTCATAGGGAATATTCTCGTCGTGAAGACCGTACTGAGCCTTAGTGGAAGGGGTATAAATAGGCTCAGGGAGCTTATCGGACTCCTTTAAGCCCTCGGGAAGCCTGATCCCGCAGACCATGCCATTCTCCTTGTAGGAGGCCCAGCCGGAACCGGTGATATAGCCGCGGACGATGCACTCAATGGGGAGCATGGTCAGCTTCTTGCACTTCATGACACGGCCGGCGAATTCGGGTTTATGGAAAAAAGCAGGCATATCCGCCGTATCGGTGGAGAGCATATGATTTTTTACAATGTCAGAGCTGTAATCAAACCAGAACTTGGACATCTGGGTTAAGACGGCCCCTTTGCCTGTGATCTTATTCTTTAAGATCACGTCGAAGGCTGAGATGCGGTCGGTAGCGTACATAATTATGCTGTCGCCGTTGTCGTATACCTCACGAACCTTGCCCTCCATCATAGGCTTTAACTCGCTCATTGCTTCCTCCTCGCGCAGATCCGCGCTCTTTATGTCAACCGATTACGCGGATATTATAGCAGTCTTGCGCGAGTATTTATCAGTCAATGTCCCTATATTAGAAATCGTAATAGGTGTGATAAGGCAAAGGCCAAAGCTTTAATCTTGGATCAATCAAGTGACTCAAAGACGACTCTCTCCCGGTCATTTAACTGAAACACCAGCATAAACTCCATTCTGTTTTGGGTCTCTTCGAAGTCTTTAATTGACTGGATCTGTTCTTCCGATAAGCCATCTCCCTCCAGCAGATCTGACACATCTTCCTCATGGTCTTTGATCCTCTCAATTTTTAGAATATCATGGCAATGACAGATCAAGTTATAATTTTTCTCTCCGACAGATTTCCTCAGCCGATCCAGCTGGCAGCCGTCAAGCTGGTAAATGGACGAATATGTTGTTTTGATAAAGCGATCACCAAAGCGATGATTGAAAGAAACAAACTCAATCTGATCCAAATTCCTTTTGGGTGAAAAAAGTGACTTTACCGTATAAAACTCTATCCCTCCTCCCCTGGGACCTCTGTCATGAATTTTTTTAATGATGACAGAGTCAAAAACCGGAAACACGGATACTTTCCAGTTTTCTCTTACACTATGATCAACATCTATATTTCTGAGGCAATTGAGTGCTGTGAGCAAGAGTAGGAAACAAACGATGATCAAAGTACATATCCTGCTTTTTTTCATCATTTTACCGCCCATCTTTCACACTCCATAACGACACAAAAAGTTCCCCGTCTAAAAAAATGATATTCTCATCACTTTGGCCTGTAAATTGTTGATCTTTACAAAAATCGCAATCACAAATTGGCTATTTTTCAAGATACAGGTCAGATATAAAATGAAATAATCAACACACAGAACGATTCGTACTCAATAAACAGACAAACACACTTTGCGAGCACACTATCATGTATAGCGAAAAGAGCGAGACGGTTGCATCCAGCTGTCTCGCTCTTCATCCGTAACAGTAAAATCTATACAGAGCATACATCCGATAGAATTGCCCTGCCTTGACCCTCAGACTCTTTCTGTATTTTTTTCATCAATCTGCAATTTACTTGCGCACCAGAAGAGACTGACCTGTCATCTCAGCCGGCTTTTCCATCCCCATCAGCTCAATCAGGGTTGGGATAATATCGCAAAGCTTCCCGCCCTCTTTGAGACCATAAGCCGGGTCCGCATTGACCAGAATAAAGGGAACCGGATTGGTCGTATGCGCTGTATGGGGCTGCTTGGTGTCATAATCGATCATCTTCTCACAGTTGCCGTGATCGGCGCAGATAAACATGGTGCCGTCAACAGATTTCAGGGCCTCAACCGCCCTGCCGACACAGGTGTCCACTGTCTCAACCGCCTTGACCGCAGCCGGAATCACACCGGTATGACCAACCATATCCGGATTGGCGAAATTGATGACAATGACGTCATACTTGCCAGACCTGATGGCATTGCAGAGTTTGTCACAGACCTCGGGAGCGGACATCTCCGGCTGCAGGTCATAGGTGGCAACCTTGGGACTCTTGACCAGGATACGGTCCTCCCCCTCATTCGGCTCCTCGACACCCCCGTTGAAGAAGAAGGTGACGTGGGCGTACTTCTCCGTCTCGGCGATCCTGGCCTGGGTCATCTTGTGATCCGCCAGATACTGACCGAAGGTATTGGCAATCGACTCTTTCTTAAAAGCAACCAGCTTGTTGGGGATGGTCTCGTCATAGTCCGTGAAGACAACAAAGGTCGTCTTGATTCTCTCGCCACGGTCAAAGCCGTCAAAAGTATCCGCACAGAAAGCCCTGGTCATCTCGCGGGCGCGATCGGGGCGGAAGTTGAAATAAATGACAGAGTCACCATTTTTAACCGTAGCCGCCTCCTGCCCCTCCGGAATGATTGCGGTCGGAATGACAAACTCATCATTGACATCCGCGGCATAGGAAGCCTCCAGGGCTTCGGACGCGGACTTGGCGACATTGCCGTCAGCCGCGGTCAGCACCTTATAGGCCTTCTCGACGCGATCCCAGCGATTGTCCCGATCCATGGCGTAATAACGGCCGGACAAAGAGGCAATGCGGCCGACGCCGATCTTTGCCATATCCGCCTCCAAATCCTTGATAAAGCCAAGAGCAGAGGTGGGAGGCGTATCTCTTCCATCCAGAAAGGCATGGACGTAAACCTTGAAAACGCCCTCTTTTTTTGCCATCTCAAGAAGCCCGGTCAGATGTCCAAGATAGGAGTGCACTCCTCCCGTAGAGACGAGCCCAAAGAGATGAACCGATCCGTCATTTGCCTTTGCACTGTCAAAAGCCTTGAGCAGCTCTTCATTCCTGAAAAAGTCGCCGTCCTCGATCGCCTTGGAAATCCTGGTCAGCTCCTGGTAGACGATCCGGCCGGCCCCCATATTCATGTGGCCGACCTCCGAATTGCCCATCTGACCGTCCGGAAGACCCACGGCCAGCCCGGAAGCATAGCCCAGCTGATAGGGGCAATTGGCCATCAAATCATCCAGAACAGGCGTATTCGCCATCTTTACCGCATTCCCCTCGGTCTTATCTGTAATACCGAAGCCATCCATGATTAATAAAACAATTGGTTTCTTTGCCATTTCAAACCTCTTTCTGCTGCAGAGTCCAAAGAAATAACCCGGCACATTATAGCATAATTTTTCACCGGGCTGCGTTTTTGCCATCAGAAAGAGCCGCACAGAGATCAGATGAAGGACGGCTCACAAGCCCATGCCCCATCTTATCTGTACGACCCTTTGCTTCCTGTGAAATCTACCGGCAGTTTGATTCCCTGGACAGATTACTTATTGTAGTTGACGATGCTGGCAAACTCCTCGGTCAGAGAAGCGCCGCCGATCAAGCCGCCGTCGATGTTGGGCTTGGCCAGAAGCTCCTTGCAGTTGGCAGCCTTCATGGAGCCGCCATACTGAATCCGGATCTTGTCTGCGGTGTCCTGGTCATAGATCTCAGCGATGGTCTGACGGATCGCTGCGCAGACCTCTTCCGCCTGGTCGCTGGTCGCTGTCCTTCCGGTACCGATGGCCCAGATGGGCTCATAGGCAATGACCATGGAGGCAGCCTGATCAGCGCTCACCCCCTGCAGGTCAGATTTGATCTGCAGCCGGATCCAGTCAAGCGTCACTCCGGACTCTCTTTGCTCCAGGCTCTCGCCGCAGCAGAGAATGGGAGTCAGGCCATGCTCAAATGCCTTCAGAACCTTCTTGTTGAGGAAGGCGTCGTCCTCCTTGAAGTAGTCTCTTCTCTCGGAGTGGCCGATGATGACATAGCTCACACCGGCGTCCACAAGCATGGCGGGAGCAATCTCTCCGGTGTAGGCCCCCTTCTCCTCGATGTACATGTTCTCAGCGCCGACCTTGACATTGGTCCCCTTGACCGCCTCGACGACCGGGACGATATCCACCGCCGGAACACAATAGACCACATCCGCGTCCGCACCGGCGACGAGGGGCTTTAAGGTCTCAACCAGCTCCAGCGCCTGGCTGGGGGTCTGGTTCATCTTCCAGTTGCCTGCGATAATCTTACGTCTGCTCATTTGAATCACCCTTTTCTATTATTCCTTGTCATCCGCTGCCGCAACGCCGGGGAGCTCCTTGCCCTCAAGGAACTCAAGGGACGCGCCGCCGCCGGTCGAGATATGACTCATCTTGTCTCCCAGTCCCATCTGATTGACCGCTGCCGCGGAGTCTCCGCCGCCAATGATTGTGGTCGCGTCAGATTCCGCCATGGCCTTGGCAACGGCTAAGGTACCGGCTGCCAGAGTCGGGTTCTCGAAAATACCCATGGGGCCATTCCAGACTACCGTCTTGGCCTCACTGACAGTCCTGGCATAGAGTTCCTGGGTCTTGGGCCCGATATCTGCCCCCTCGCGATCCGCGGGCATGTGATCCGTATCCACAAGTATCGTCTCGATGGGAGCGTCGATGGGATCCGGGAACGCCTTAATGGTGTTGGCATCCAGGGGAAGAAGCAGCTTCTTGCCCATCTTCTTCGCCTTCTCCATCATCTCCTTACAGTAGTCGATCTTGGACTCATCCAGCATGGAGATCCCGATCTCCTTGCCCTGAGCCTTGAGGAAGGTATAGGCCATTCCGCCGCCGATAATAAGCGTGTCGCACTTGTCAAGGAGATTGCTGATGACATTGAGCTTGTCCGCAACCTTGGCTCCGCCTAAGATGGCGACAAAGGGGCGCACCGGATTCTCTACGGCATTGCCAAGGAAATTGATCTCCTTCTCCATCAGATAGCCGACAACGCAATCGCCCTTGATATACTTTGTGACGCCGACATTGGAGCAGTGAGCCCTGTGAGCGGTCCCAAAAGCGTCATTGACAAAAACATCCGCCAGAGACGCCAGGTCCTCAGAGAAAGCATCCCCGTTCTTGGTCTCCTCCGGGCGGAATCTGGTGTTCTCCAGAAGGACTACATCTCCGTCCGCCATCGACGCAACCGCCTTGCGGGCATTTTCTCCGACGACCTCGGGATCCGGGGCGAATGTGACAGGCTGACCGAGCAGCTCAGACAGCTTTTTGGCGACAGGCGCAAGGCTCTTGGTCTTCTTGTCCTCTTCCGTCTTCACCTTGCCCAGATGAGAGCAGAGGATTACCTTTCCTCCATCGGCAACCAGCTTCTTAATGGTGGGGAGAGCCGCAACTAGGCGGTTGATATCCGTGATCTCCATCCCCTTCATGGGAACGTTGAAATCACAGCGAACCAGAACTCTCTTCCCCTTGACCGAAATATCGTCAACGGTCTTCTTATTTAAACCCATGCTTCTTTCCTCCAAAATATGATGATTACAGCGCACAAGCATCTATCGGCTCTAAAGAAAAGGGGATCCGGCCCAAAGCCGGACCCCCGTAAGGCCTAAGTTAATGCGTTACTTGTTCAGGAACTTAGCGAAGTACTTGATCGTTCTGCACATGTTAGAGGTGAAGGAATTCTCGTTATCATACCAGGAGACAACCTGTACCTCAGAGTTGCCATCTTCCATCTCTACAACAGAAGTCTGTGTCGCGTCAAAGAGAGATCCATAGGTCATGCCCACAATATCGCTGGAGACGATCTGATCCTCATTGTAACCGAAGGACTCGTCAGAAGCGGCCTTCATTGCGGCGTTGATCTGATCGACGGTAACCTTGCCCTTGACAACAGCAGTAAGAATGGTGGTTGAACCGGTGGGGACGGGCACACGCTGAGCGGATCCGATCAGCTTGCCGTTGAGCTCGGGAACAACCAGGCCGATTGCCTTGGCGGCGCCGGTGGAGTTGGGGACAATATTGACAGCGGCAGCACGGGAACGACGGAAGTTGCCCTTGCGCTGAGGACCGTCGAGGATCATCTGATCGCCGGTGTAAGCGTGAATGGTAACCATGATACCGGACTGGATGGCAGCCAGGTCATTCAGGGCCTTTGCCATGGGAGCCAGGCAGTTGGTGGTGCAGGATGCCGCGGAGATGATATGGTCATCCGCAGTCAGGGTCTCGTGATTGGTATTATAAACAATGGTCTTTAAGTCGTTGCCTGCCGGAGCGGAGATAACAACCTTCTTGGCGCCCGCATCGATATGAGCCTGCGCTTTATCCTTAGAGGTGTAGAATCCGGTGCACTCAAGAACAACATCGACATCGAGCTTTCCCCAGGGAAGATTGTGAGCGTCAGCTTCCTTGTAAATCTCGATCTCATGACCGTCCACCGTGATGGAATGGTCAGAGCTGCTAACGGTATCTGCCTTGGCGTAACGACCCTGTGAAGAATCGTACTTCAGAAGATATGCGAGCATCTCGGGAGAGGTCAGATCGTTGATTGCGACGATATCAAAACCCTCAGCCTGGAACATCTGTCTGAACGCAAGACGACCGATACGGCCGAATCCATTAATTGCTACTCTTACTGCCATTTTGTCTCCTCCTAATGTAGAAACTTATGTCGTACAAACATGGTTTGTAACCGATTTTTATTGTAGCGAAAGCAAGGGAGCATTGCAAGCCTGTCGGCCGACTTTGTTAATTTCTTAACAAGATTTCAGCTGGTCTCACTCACAGGATAAATATGATCCCGGTCAAAACAGATTTTTCCGTATGGTTATCAATCTCTCTTCCCATACGATATGATAAGGGCAGTTACCATTCTGATTCAGGGCAATGGAATGCCCGCGAAAGATACATTTCATTGCTGCAGGGAGGATTTAAAAGATGAATGCAAAGATTCTCTACGACTGCCATATGCACACAAACTTCTCCGGTGATTCTGAGGCCCCCATGGAAGAAATGGTCCGTACCGCCAGAAAAAAGGAACTGGCCGGCATTACATTTACCGATCACCTGGACTTAGATTACCGCGAGAATCCCGGCCTCTTCGACCTGGATCTGAAATCCTACACAGAGTCCGTTCGAGCCATGCAGACCAAATACAATGACGATGGCTTCCATATCTACTACGGAATTGAACTGGGCCTGCAGCCCCACCTGGCAGAGCGTCATGCCCGTCTGCTGGCCCGGTACCCGTTCGACTATGTAATTGGTTCCACCCACGTGGTCGATGGATATGATCCCTACTATCCCCTTTATTTTGAGAAGTTCGGTGTTCAAGAGGGCTTAAGGCGCTATTACCGGATGATCCTTGAGAACATCCGTGCCTTTCCCCTCTTCGACTCCCTGGGACACTTGGATTACATCCTTCGCTATCTTTCCCCGCTCCCCGAAGAGCTGACATATAAGCCTGACGGCTCCCCTTACGGAAATGCAGATTTCATGGCAGAAATCGACGCCATATTACTTGAACTGATCTCAAGAGGAATTGCCCTGGAGCTCAATACGGGTTCCTACCGCAAGGGCCGGCTGGATCCCAATCCCGAGCGTATGGTTCTAAAGCGCTACTATGAACTCGGCGGCAGGAAGATCACCCTGGGGGCTGATGCCCACACCCCGGAGCATATCGCTCTCGGCTTTACCGAGATCCCCGCCGGATATCCCCTGAATCAGAAAGAGCACTTTTCCTCGGCCCTGTCTCTGTTAAAAGAGACGGGCTTTGACTCCTATCTTATTTTTGACGGGAGAAGGCCCCGGAAAATCCCCCTCAAAAAAGCTCGGTCTGAAGGAAAGTAAATCCCATCAAAGCCTCCAGGCGCAGGGTCTTGCCCGCCAAACGTAGGTCCTTGTCTTCAGGCGCAAAGCCTTGTCTTCAATCGCAGAGCTTCACCTTCAATCGCAGTGTCTTACGGCATTTTCACCCGGATCTTTTTCCAAGGATCTTTGTCCACCCTCAAAGTTCTCAAAAAGAGAGCCCTCGACGATCAATTTCTCTGAGCGTCGAGGGCTCTCTTCTTTCTTTTGTTAATACCGGATACAAGCCTTGCTTACTGTGTATCCAACGTCACCTTCGTGGACCCGTCCGCGTGCTCAAACCCTGCCAGCTCAGGGTGCTCGCGCTTCTCCTTCGTGTAGTTCTCATAGGAGGGCTTCTTATGCTTTTGGCTGGCCCATACCTGGTCCGCGGCAGCCTTCCACTCCCTGGCATAGGGATCGCACTTGGCGCAGAGCTCCTCGGCGGACTCCGGAGCCTCCGCATTGGTCTGATGAGCGCCGGTCGTAGCGACCATGGCTCTTAATTGCTGCGGATTCTCCAGCATGGGGCAGGGACGCAGATGGTTGCGGTTGAATGGCTGTCCCTCATGATATGCGGTAAAGAGCTTGCCCTGAAGCATTTCCAGGATGCTGTTGTCATGGATATTGCTGTCGGAGAAATGGATGAAAACACAGGGCTCCGCGTCACCATTGGCATTGATGTGGAAGTAATTGCGGCCGCCCGCAATGCATCCGCCCACATATTCCCCGTCGTTCTGGAAGTCCATGGGGAAGAACTGGGCATCAGACTCAGGTCCGCGAATGGACCGGATCTTTGTGATCATGGCCTTTCTCTGTTCAACCGTTGGCAGCAGGGAGGTGACGGCATTCTGTCCCACCGGCATATAGTGGAAGTAGAAGCCGAACCTGGCCCCCTTGTCGGCAATAAAGTCGATGAATTTGTCATCGGTAACCGCCTCAATATTCTGCCTGGTGTAGCAAATGGACGTCCCGTAGACGATCCCGTACTCCTTGAGCAGGTTCATGGCCTTCATGACGGCGTCATAGTGTCCCAGGCCTCTCCGGGAATCATTGGTATCGGGCGTCCCCTCAATGGAGAGCATAAAGGTGATATTGCCCAGCTCCTGCACCTTCTTGCAGACCTCCTCGTCGATCAGGGTGGAGTTGGAATAAATGCCGAAAAAGCAGTCATTGTGCTTTTCTGCCAGCTTTAAAATATCGTTCTTGCGAACCATGGGCTCACCGCCCGTCATCATATAGAGGTAGGTGCCCAGCTCCTTCCCCTGACTGACAATCTTATCCATATCCTCGAAGGACAGGTTATGCTTGTGTCCGTAGGTGCCGGACCAGCAGCCGACGCAGTGCATATTGCAGGCGTCCGTAGGATCGAAGAGGATGAGCCAGGGGATGTTGCAGTGGTATTTCTCACGGTTGGCACGAATGGTCTTGGTCCCGCGGAAGAAGGCCTCATAGCCCAGATTTAAGAGCATCTTCTTGGCATAGTTCGGATTGGTCTCATCGATCACCCGGTTTAAGAACTTGACCCAGCGGTTTTCCGGATTGCTCAGGTATTTTCGAATCCGGTTCATGGTCTCGGGGTTGGAGTCCTTCCAGAATTTCTCCGCCATGTCTACCAGCTTCAGATAGGTCTCGGTGCGATCTTCCTTCTTGCTCAAATTTTTCCAGAATGCATCAAGCATGACAGAGAAAGCCTGCCGCTCTGCCGCATGGGAGAGGTTGTTCATAATGGACGCCATGGATACCTCCTAAAATAGGGTCTTCTTCTCTTACTTTGCTGTTGATTATATTGAGTCAGGCCGATGATGTCTCTATACAAAGTCCGAAATTTGTCGCAATCCTCCCTGTATTCAGCTCTCCCGGCTTTTTAGTCTCTTTTTCCTCAGGCGAGGATCGAACCGCACGAGGCCTTTTGAAGACCGGGCTGTTCTCCTCTTTTTCCTCAGGTGAGAATCGTTCCTCCGCCGGCGACAAATTCTCCCTGGTACAAAACAAGCGCCTGCCCGGGAGTGACGGCCCTGACCTTTCGGGAAAAGGCCAGGCGGATCCGCTCCTGTTCAACTGCCTCAATACGGCACATACAGCCGGGATCCGAATAGCGGATCTTGGCGAGATACTCCTCTCCAGGCTGAAAAGCTTCAACAGCCATATGGTTGACATTCTCAAAGGTCAAATGGTCCGTAAAGACCCCCTCCTTCGATGTCAGAACAACTTCATTGCTGCCGGGGCGAATCTCCTTTACGAAGAGGGGGCTGTCCCAGGAAATTCCCAGGCCCTTGCGCTGTCCGATGGTATAGTGGCTGATTCCCTGATGTCTTCCGATGACCCTTCCGTCCTCCAGAACGAAATTCCCCGGCTCCGGAATACGGTCCGGGGCCTCCCTCTCTAAAAAGGAGGCATAATCGTGATCCGGAATAAAACAGATATCCTCCGAGTCCGCCTTGTGGGCCACCGGAAGTCCGGCCGCAAGGGCGATTTCCCGTATCCTTGGCTTGTCATAGTCTCCAACCGGCATCAGGGTATGTGCCAGCTGCTCCTGGGTCAGATTATGGAGCGCATAGGTCTGATCCTTGGCCGCTGTGACCGAATTCCTGACAGCATAGCGGCCGTTTGCCAAATGCTCCACCCTGGCGTAATGGCCCGTCGCAATATAATCCGCCCCAATTGCCAGGCTTCTCTCAAGAAGAGACTCCCACTTGACATAGCGGTTGCAGGCAATGCAGGGATTCGGCGTCCGCCCCCGCAGATACTCATCGGTAAAATAATCGATCACTCTGTCCTGAAATTCCGCCTTGAAATTCATGACATAGTGGGGGATTCCGATCATCGCAGCCACTCTCCTGGCGTCTTCAACCGCGGACAGGCCGCAGCAGCCCCCGTGCTCTTCCAGACTGCAGGCCGACTCATCCTGCCAAATCTGCATGGTGACACCGATCACCCGATATCCCTCCTCCTTCAGGAGGTAAGCGGCGACGGAGGAATCCACGCCTCCGGACATACCGACAACAACCGTCTTGACTTCCGACATGGCATCTCCTATCCGGTCTTACTTCAAAATTCTTCCCAGGGCGTCCGCCGTCTTCTCGATCTCCTCCCTGCTCGTCTCTTCTCCCAGGCTAAAGCGCAGGCTGGCCCGGTTATCATCCTCAGACAGGCCGATGGCAGCGAGAACATGGGAGGGGTCTAAGCTCCCTGAAGCGCAGGCGCTTCCGGCGGAAGCCAAAATTCCCTCGGCCTCTAACATGATCAAAAGAAGCTCTGCTGACTTCCCCGGGAAACAGATGTTTACATTGCCGGGCAGACGCCAATCAGGCATCCTTCCCGGGCCTTCCTCATCTCTTGTCCCCTGCTCTAAAAGGGAGCTCCTATACGCCAGGTCGACTCCTTTTGGTCTGGGGCCGTTGAGCCTTGCGGCCGGATAAATCTCTTCTGCTCTTTTGATTAAAAGATTTCTCAGGGCGCCTTCTCTTCTCATCCGATCCGGCAGGGTCTTCTTCGCGCAGACACAGGCAGCTCCGAAACCGACGATTCCCGGGACATTTTCCGTCCCGGCCCGACGGTTCTTCTCCTGAGCTCCTCCCTGAATCATGGATCGAAAGGGAATCGTCTCTCTTACATAGAGCATTCCTGTCCCCTTGGGACCATAGATCTTGTGCGCGGAGGCGGACAAAAGATCCACCCCCAGCTTCTTTACATCCAGAGGAATCTGGCCAAAGGCCTGCACCGCATCCGTGTGAAAGAGGGCTCCGGCCTCATGCGTCAAATCGGCCAATTTCGCGAGAGGCTCCATGCTTCCGATCTCATTGTTCGCAGCCATAATCGAGACCAGGATTGTGTCGGGGCGAAGAGCGTCTTTTAAGTTCGCGGGGCTGACAAGGCCCTCGCGATCGACCGGCAGCAGGGTGACCTCGGCCAGCCCTTCCTCCTCGAGCCTTTTAAGGCAGCGCAGAATTGCCTGATGTTCGATGCGGCTGCTGATGATATGCCTTTTGCTTTTCCCCTCTGCCGTCCGCATGGACGTTTCCCCCAAAAGGAGAGCTCCTCTCAGGGCCCAGTTATCCGCCTCTGTGCCGCCGGATGTAAAGAAAATCTCATGCGGCTTCGCCCCGATCAGGTCTGCGACCTGCTCTCTTGCAATGGCGATGGCATTGGCCGCCTCCGAAGCCAGACCATATGTCGCGGAGGGATTACCATAATGTTCCGTCAGATAGGGGAGCATGGCCTCCAGAACCTCCCTCCGCATTTTTGTTGTGGCGGCATTGTCTAAATAAATCAATCGCTTTTCCTCAACCGGATCCTACAAATTACCTCACATTCGAGGGCGGCCCGCTTCATGGCTGATTATCCTCAAGCTCTCTTCGCACCTTGCCGCGGATTCTCTGCAGGGCATTGTCGATGGACTTGGGTTCTCTGCCCATACAATCGGCAATCTGGAGGTAATCAAGTCCGTCCAGATGAAGGGAGAGGACCTGCTCCTCCATAGGCGAGAGGCTCTTTCGAATCTTCATTAGCAAGCGCTCAACCGCCTCGTCGTCCAGGAGAATCTGCAGGGGATCCTCCGGCGAAGGATTTAAGGCCTCCGGCAGATCCGCCTCCCTCACCCCCTCTCCCTCCCCGGTCAGATTCAGGGAGAGAGCCGTGTTCAGCGGCATATGCTTCTTGGTTCCGGAGGACTCAATCGCCTTTAACATCTGCCTGCGGATACAGAGATTTGCGAAGGTTCGAAAAGAGGCTCCCCTGTCTTCCCTGTAGGTCAACATGGCGGAGAAGACCCCCATCATCCCCTCCTGGATCAGATCATCCTGATCCCCTCCGACAAGAAAGAGGGACTTGGCATTTCTGAGCACAAGTCCCTTGTATCTGCTTAAAAGTTCCTCTCCGCTGGCGGCATGTCCCCCGCGATAAGCCCGCAGGAGTTCCTCGTCCAAACGCTCTGTCATTGACCTATCCTCTTCTCTGACGCACCAGCTCATAGGCCAGCACACCGGCCGCAACCGAGGCGTTCAGTGAGTCGATCTCTCCTGCCATCGGGATGGCGGCGAAGAGGTCGCAGTGCTTCCTGACCAGATCTCCCACTCCACTGCCCTCATTGCCGATCACAAGGCCGATCGGCCCGGTCAGGTTCAGATCATACATGACCTGTCCTCCCATGTCCGCGCAGACGAACCAGAGCCCCTCCTTTTTGAGCTCCTCCATGGTCCTGGACAGGTTCGTGACCTTGGCGACAGGCGTGTAGTTTATGGCTCCGGCGGAGGCCTTGGCCACCGTCGCTGTCAGTCCCGCCGCCCGGTTCTTGGGGATAATCACTCCATGTGCTCCGGCCAGATTGGCGGTTCGGATAATCGCCCCCAAGTTGTGGGGGTCTTCAATATTATCCAGGAGGAAGAGGAAGGGGTCCTCTCCCCTCTTTCTGGCCAGTGCCAGAATGTCTTCGACCGTCGAATAGCGATAAGCCGCAATATAGGCAATTACCCCCTGATGCTTGCCTGTCTCCGAAATCTCATCCAGTCGCTTTTTATCCACAAAGCTAAGGATACAGTCCCTCTTTTTGGCCTCTCGGACAATGGTTCGAATGGGGCCGTCGTAGGATTTAGCCAGGATGAAAACCCGATCCACAGGCTTCCCTGAACGAAGGGCCTCTAAGACAGCGTTTCTCCCCTCAATCACCGTCGATGCGTCTCTCATATTCTCTCCTATATCTTCAGATGGCTTCCGGCAAGGCCTCGCCTGGTCAGCTCGATGATCCGCTCTGTGTTCCCCTGCAGGTAGTGCCAGCCCATAAGCGCCTCAAAGCCGGTCGCAATCCGGTAATCGATCAGCGTGGCATTCTTCGCATGGGTGTAGGACTTGGCGTTGCGCCCCCTCCGGTAAATATCCGCCTCTTCTTCCGTCAGGTCGGCTTCAATTGCCTCCATCATCCTGGCCTGAGAGGCGGCCCTGACAATATGGCTTGTGTGACTGTGCAGGCGATTGGGCGGCATATTGGCGCTTCCGACCACCAGACTTCGAATGATCAGGTCGAAGATCCCGTCTCCGATATAGGCCAGAGTCAAGGGGGAATAGGTCCTCAAATCCTTCTCCTCGACATGAAAAGCTGTAAAAATACTGTCCTTCAGGCTCTGTGCCATTTCACACCCTCTCTGGTATCCTCCAGCACAATCCCCCTGGCCAAAAGATCATCACGGATCCGGTCAGCCCTGGCAAAGTCCTTCTGGCGGCGGGCCTCCTGTCTCTCCTCAATCAGGCTGTCAATCTCCGCATCCAGATTGTCTTCCCTTTGGTCCAGAATCAGCCCGCAAACCTGCGTCAGGGTATCCAGCCGCTGGTAGAACTGATCCGCCAGCTCCCGGGAAATCTGACCGGCCGCCCTGGAGTTGATGAATTTGACCAGCTCAAAGATGGCAGCCAGGGCATCTGCCGTATTGCAGTCGTCATCCATCGCCTCGTTGAACTTGTCCATATATTGATCAGAATCTGCCAGGATCTTTCTCTCCTCCTCGCTCATCCGGTCAATCCTCGCGTTCTCAGCCAGGAAGCGAAGATTCTCTCCCGCCGTCAGGATCCTCTCTAAAGACGCCTTTGCCGCCTCCATCAGGTCCGCGGAGAAATTCAGCGGGCTCCTGTAGTGGGCAGAGAGCATAAAGAAGCGGAGAACCTGACCGGAATACTTCTGGCATACCTCCCGAACCGTAAAGAAATTGCCCAGGGACTTGGACATCTTGCGATGATCAATATTGAGAAAGCCGTTGTGCATCCAGTAACGCGCGAACTCCACTCCGTTGGCCGCCTCGGACTGGGCGATTTCATTCTCATGATGGGGGAAGATCAAATCCTCTCCGCCGGCGTGAATATCAATCGTGTCGCCCAGATAGCGCTTGGACATGCAGGAGCACTCGATGTGCCAGCCGGGACGCCCCTGACACCAGGGAGAATCCCAGTAAGGCTCGCCCTCCTTCTTGGGCTTCCAGAGGACAAAATCCAGCGGGTCCCTCTTGAGCTCGCCGGTCACCTTGATATCCCTGTGACCGCCCTCCAGATCCTCAATATTCTTATGAGACAGCTTGCCATAGGAGTGAAAGGCCCTGGTCTTGTAATAGACCGTCCCGTCCTCGACCGGGTAGGCATAGCCCTTATCGATGAGATCGGATACCATATGGACCATCTCGCCGATTTCCCTGGTCGCCCTGGGGTGGACGCTGGCCGGCATGACATTCAAAGCCTCCATGTCTTTCTGGCACTCGGCGATATAGCGCTCAGAGATCTCGGACGCGTCCTTTCCCTCCTCTTTGGCCTTTTTAATGATCTTGTCGTCCACATCCGTGAAATTGGAGACATAGGTCACCTGGTAGCCCCGGTACTCCATGTAGCGGCGAAAGGTGTCGAATACGATCATAGGCCTGGCATTTCCGATATGAATGTAGTTATAGACGGTCGGACCGCAGACATACATCTTTACCTTTCCCGGCTCAATCGGAACGAATTCCTCCTTGCGTCTGGTCAGGGTATTAAAAATCCTCATGTTTCTCTCCTTATCGATTCGCCCTATATTTTCGCAGATTCCAGTGGGATGTCAATTTCCCCGGCAACAGTAGAATGCGGGATTGCGTTCTCATCCGGTGGCGGAAAGGAAATCGTTCTTCCTTAGGGTAAAAGATCTAAAATCTGCCGGATTGACGACATCAACATCAATGGGACAGGAAAAATCAATCTTCCTTAGGGCAAAAGGCCTCATGCAGGCTCTTTACAGTTCCTTTGTCCTCCCGGTCCCGGCTGCAGGAGGCGCATCCTCCCTCAGAATCCGCGGCGCTGATGCTCCCGTCCATATAGTCGAGGATCGTGCAGACCGCCTGGGCGCTGATTCCTTCTTTCCTGCCGGTAAAGCCCAGATGCTCTTCACTGGTCGCCTTGATATTGACCTGGTCCTCGGCAATCCCCAAAACGAACGCCACATTGCGGATCATCTGATCCATATAGGGACTCAGCTTGGGCTCCTGCGCAATCACCGTGGCGTCAATATTATTGACCAGATAGCCCTTGTCCGCCAGCATATTTCCCACTTCCTCCAGAAGCTTCAGGGAGTCCGCCCCCCGGTAGCGCTCGTCCGTATCCGGAAAGTGCCTTCCGATATCGCCGAGGGCCGCCGCTCCCAGGAGGGCATCCATAATGGCGTGAAGAAGGACGTCCGCGTCGGAGTGGCCCACAAGTCCCCTGTCATAGGGGATCTTAACCCCGCCGATGATCAGATCTACTCCCTCTGCCAATTGATGTACATCGTATCCGGTTCCGATTCGCATCATTCACCTCACATCCTATATCAAACGCGGGCTCTCTTTTGCCTGGAAAAACACAGCTGCCAAGCCTGCGGGAGGCACCCTCTTGCCTGGAGAAAACAAAAACCCGAAGGCAACCGACTGCTCGGTGACTCCGGGGGTATTTCCAGTAGCGAGAGGGGGACTTGAACCCTCGACACCGCGGGTATGAACCGCGTGCTCTAGCCAGCTGAGCTATCTCGCCATAAATATAAATGGGACCTATAGGGCTCGAACCTATGACCCTCTGCTTGTAAGGCAGATGCTCTCCCAGCTGAGCTAAGATCCCATTTGTTCCGTCGCCTCGCGACAAGGACTAATATAGCAAAGTCCCTGTCGCCCGTCAACAGTTTTTTATGCTTTCTATCCGGCGCCAATTCCGCGACGGTTTGGCATGCTTTACGCTCCCTGCTTCTTTACCTTGGCAATGTCAATCAGGGTGAATTCAGTGTACTTATTCTCCATGGCCGAGGCCAGGGCATTGGCCGTGTCAATGGCTGTGATACAGTAGACTCCGGTCTCAATGGCATTTCTGCGGATCAAAAAGCCGTCGCGGTTCTTATCCCCGTGCCCTTCGGTCGGAATGTCAATGACCAGGTCGATCTTGTGGCCCAGAATCAGATCCATGACATTGGGCGACTCCTGTGAAATCTTGTTGACCCAGAGGGCGTCAATTCCTCTCTCCTGCAGGTACCTGGCTGTGCCCCTGGTGGAGTAGATCTTGTAGCCCAAAGCCGCGAAACGCCTGGCTACCTGGACTGACTCCTCCTTGAACTGGTCCGCGACCGTCATGATCATCTGCCGGTATTTAGGCAGGCAAACTCCCGCGCCGGAGAAGGCCTTATAGAGGGCCTCGTGGAAGGTTCTGGCGATTCCCAGGCACTCCCCGGTCGACTTCATCTCCGGCCCCAGGGAGATCTCAGCGCCGCGCAGCTTCTCAAAGGAGAAGACGGGCATTTTAATCGCAACATAGTCCGCCTCAGGCTGCAGGCCGGGTTCATATCCCATGTCGACGATCTTCTCTCCGCAGATGGCCCTCGTCGCTAGATCCACAATAGGGATCCCGGTCACCTTGGAAATATAAGGAACCGTCCTTGAGGATCTGGGGTTAACCTCGATGACATAGACGTCCTCGTCAATGTTAATGAACTGGATATTGATCATGCCCTTGACGTGCAGAGCCATAGCCAGGCGTTCGGTGTAATCCTCCAGCTTCTTCTTGACGGAATCGCTGATCGTGTGCGCGGGATATACGGAAATCGAATCCCCGGAGTGAATGCCGGTGCGCTCAATATGCTCCATGATTCCGGGGATCAGGATGTTGTCTCCGTCACAGATGGCGTCGACCTCGATTTCCTTGCCCTGCAGATACTTGTCGACCAGGATGGGGTGATCCTGGGCAATGCGGTTAATGATACCGATGAAATCCTCAATTTCCTCATCGTTAAAGGCAATCTGCATGCCCTGACCTCCGAGGACATAGGAGGGACGGACCAGGACGGGATAACCGATCCGGTTGGCCACCTCTTTGGCCTCCTTCGCCGTGTAGACAGTGCCGCCGGAGGCCCGTGGAATCCCGGTCTTCTGCAGGATTTCATCAAAGAGCTCCCGGTCCTCCGCCGCGTCGACATCCTCTGCCCTGGTTCCCCAGATGGGAACTCCCATCTGAATGAGATCCTGGGTCAGCTTGATGGCCGTCTGCCCGCCGAACTGAACTACGGCCCCGTCAGGCTTCTCGATATCGACGATATTGCGGACATCCTCCGCGGTCAGGGGCTCGAAGTAGAGCTTATCCGCCACATCAAAATCGGTAGATACCGTCTCCGGGTTGTTGTTTACGATAATGGTCTCATAGCCGGCCCTGGAAAAAGCCCAGGTGGCATGAACCGAGCAGAAGTCAAACTCGATCCCCTGTCCGATACGGATGGGACCGGACCCCAGGACCAGAACCTTCTTTCTGTCACGGGTCTGGCTGGCCTCATTTTCACCCCTGGAGTAGACCGAGTAATAATAGGGAGTCTCCGCGTCGAACTCGGCGGCACAGGTGTCCACGATCTTATAGATTGCCCTGATCCCTTTCTCGTAGCGCAAGCGCTTTACTTCCTCTGTCTCCATTCCGCAGAGCTTCGCAATCAGCTCGTCGGGAAATTCCAGACGCTTGGCCTCGCGAAGGAGCTCTGTGGTCAGAGACTCGCTCTTTAAGCGCTTCTCCATCTCCGTTAAAATGGCAATCTTGTCTATGAACCAGAGATCCACCTTTGTGATCTGATGAATGGTGTCCGGGCGAATCCCCTGGCGCAGGGCCGCGGCAATCCGCCAGATCCTGCGGTCGTCAACCAGAGCCAGCTCCGCCTTCAGTTCCTCGTCCGTCCGGTTGGAGAAATCATAGCTCAGCAGGGAGTCCACATGCTGCTCCATGGAGCGGATGGCCTTCATGAGAGCTCCCTCGAAACTGTCGCAGATGGACATAACTTCCCCGGTCGCCTTCATCTGTGTCGTCAGCTTGCGCTGGGCTGTTATGAACTTGTCAAAGGGCAGGCGGGGAATCTTGACGACGCAGTAATCCAGCATGGGCTCGAAGGAGGCCATCGTCTTGCCGGTAATGGAGTTCTTAATCTCGTCTAAGCGATAACCTAAGGCGATCTTGGCCGTCACCTTGGCAATGGGATAACCGGTCGCCTTGGAGGCCAGGGCGGAAGACCGGGACACGCGGGGATTGACCTCGATCACGCAGTACTCAAAGGAGTCTGGGTTCAAGGCATACTGGACATTGCAGCCTCCGGTGATGCCAATCTCGTCGATAATGCGAAGGGCCGAGGTCCTGAGCATCTGATACTCCTTGTCGGAGAGGGTCTGCGAGGGAGCCACAACAATGGAGTCTCCGGTGTGGACGCCGACAGGATCAATGTTCTCCATGTTGCAGACCGTAATCACATTACCGGCCGCATCGCGCATGACCTCGTACTCGATTTCCTTCCAGCCGCCGATATAGCGCTCGACAAGGACCTCGTGAACCCGGGACAGGCGCAGGCCGTTGGTCAGGATCTCGATCAATTCGTTCTCGTTTCTGGCGATGCCGCCGCCGGAGCCCCCCAGGGTATAAGCGGGGCGCAGAACAACCGGATAGCCGATGGTCTTGGTGAAGGCGATTCCGTCCTCGACATTGTGAACGACCTTGGAGGAGGCAATGGGCTCGCCGATCTTCTCCATGGTGTCCTTAAAGCCCTGGCGGTCTTCCGCCTTGAAAATCGTCTGGGGTGTCGTTCCGATCAGACGGACCCCGTTCTTCTCCAGAAAGCCGGACTCAGCCAGCTCCATTCCAAGGTTTAACCCCGCCTGACCTCCCAGGGTGGGAAGAACAGAGTCAGGCTTCTCTTTCAGGATGATCTGCTCCACGACCTCCGCAGTCAGAGGCTCGATATAGACCTGGTCGGCGATCTCCTGATCCGTCATGATGGTAGCCGGGTTGGAGTTGACTAAAACAACCTCAACTCCCTCCTCGCGAAGAGACCGGCAGGCCTGGGTTCCGGCATAGTCAAACTCAGCCGCCTGGCCGATGACGATGGGGCCGGAACCAATCACAAGAACTTTCTTAATACTGGTATCTCTTGGCATTAGTCTTCTCCTCCCATCATCTTGATAAAGCGGTCAAACAAAAATCCGCTGTCCTGGGGACCGGGACAGGCCTCGGGGTGGAACTGGACGGTAAAGATATTCTTGTTCCTGTACTTCATGCCCTCGTTGGTCAGGTCGTTGACATTGACGAAGGCGGGCCGGGCGACAGATGGATCCAGCGAGTCGGGATCGACCGCGTAGCCATGGTTCTGTGAAGAGATATAAACTCTTCCGGTCTCCAGGTCACGGACGGGGTGGTTGCCCCCCCTGTGTCCGTACTTGAGCTTGAAGGTCTTGCCTCCCGCAGCCAGAGCCATCAGCTGGTGACCCAGACAAATGCAGAAAACAGGGATGTCCGACGCGTAAATTTTCTTGATCTCCTCGATGATCTTGACATTGGTCTCGGGATCTCCGGGCCCGTTGGTCAGCATGATTCCGTCGGGATGGCTGGCTAAGATCTCCTCAGCTGAGCTGTGAGCCGGATAGACGGTCACCTGACAACCGCGCTCATTTAAGGAGCGGGCGATATTCTTCTTGGCTCCGAAATCCATAAGAGCGACCTTCTTGCCGGCGCCGGGCAGAACATACTTCTCCTGGCAGGTCACCTTGCTGACAACGTCCCCGACCACATAGGCCTTAAGCCTGGGCAGAACTTCCTTTAGCCGATAGTTTTCGTTGGTCGTGATCATTCCGTTCATGGTTCCGCGGTCGCGGAGAATACGGGTCAGCTGACGGGTATCGATACCGCAGATGCCCGGAATGTCATACTTCTCCAGAAAATCCTGGATCCTCCCCTGACTGCGGAAATTACTGGGAAGTCTGGACAGCTCTCTGACGATATATCCGTCCACCCAGGGACGGGAGGACTCCATATCGGGTGTGATTCCGTAGTTCCCGATGAGAGGATAGGTCATACAGACCGCCTGCCCCGCATAAGAGGGATCTGTCAGAACTTCAAGATAGCCCGTCATGGAGGTGTTAAAGACAATCTCGGAAACGGCCTCCCGTCTCGAGCCGATACTCACGCCCTCAAATACGGTCCCGTCTTCAAGGATCAGAAATGCTTTCATCCGCCCAGTCCTTTCCATAATTCACCAATAGGCTTCATCGGGAAAAATGCCTGCCACTCCCGATAAAGCCTAAACTTAACGTATCGTATCACACTGGATATTTAATGAAAATACTTAATTCCGCTCTCGAAGATGCGCATATCCTGCTGACCGTAGATATTGACAGCAACTCCCCGGCCCTGGCGCTCAGAATGGCACATCTTGCCGAAAACTCTTCCGTCGGGAGAGGTGATTCCCTCAACGGCCATATAAGACCCGTTGATGTTGTACTCCTCATCCATGGAAATATTGCCCTCCATGTCAGCGTACTGAGTCGCCACCTGTCCGTTGGCAAAGAGCCTGTCAAGCCAGTCTTTGGATGCGACGAAGCGTCCCTCTCCATGAGAGGCCGGATTGGTATAGACTCCTCCGAGGTCAGCCTCCTGCAGCCATGGGCTCTTATTGGAGACAACCTTGATATAGGCTTCCTTGGAGATATGGCGTCCGATGGTGTTGTAGGTCAGAGTGGGCGATTCCTCTGTCTGGGCCTGAATCTGTCCGCAGGGAACCAGGCCCAGCTTGATCAGGGCCTGGAAGCCGTTACAGATTCCAAGCACCAGACCGTCTCTTTCGGACAGGAGCTTATTGACCGCCTCCTTCATCTTCTCGTTACGGAAGGCCGTGGCAAAGAACTTCGCGGATCCCTCCGGCTCATCGCCAGCGGAGAAGCCGCCTGGGAACATGACAATCTGCGCCTTTTCAATCGCCCTGACAAAGGCGTCAACGGACTCCCGGATATCCTGGGCATTGCGATTGCGAAAGACCTTGACAAGGGTCTTCGCTCCGGCCTTCTCAAAGGCGTCCGCGGAGTCATATTCGCAGTTGGTGCCAGGGAAGACAGGAATGAAGACCGTCGGCCTGGCGACCTTGTTCTGGTTAACATAGATCCTCTTGGCCCGGTAGACGGGACTCTCGATCCTATCTGTCTCCTGGCCGGATCTGGTGGGGAAGACCTTCTCAAGTGGTCTGGTCCAGGCCCCTATGGCCTCATCCACAGACAGGTCCATGTCGCCGAAGACAAAGCGTCCGTCATCTGTCAGCTGCCCCAGTCTGCTGCAGGCATCCGTCAGGCCATGGGCGATTAGAATCTCCTCCATCCGCTCTTTTTTGGCGGGATCGATCTCAGCCAGAAGGCTGCCGGTCGCAAAGGCAAACAGGTCTTCTCTCCTCAGCTTTTGATCCAGGATAAAGCCCATCCTGTTACCGAAGGCCATCTTAGACATGGCACAAGCCGCCCCGTACGCGTCCAGGGCATAGGCGGACCTGACAACCCCGTCTTTGATCAGCCGGGCAAAGGCGTCATAGAGTCTCATGATCTGCTCATAATCGGGCAGATCATACGGATCCCTTTTGGCCTGAAAAAGGACAATATCATCTCCCGCCCGCTTGAACTCAGGCGAAATAATGTCCGAGAGGTCTGCGACATCGACAGCGAAGGACACCAAAGTCGGCGGAACGTCTATCTCATTGAAGCTGCCCGACATGGAATCCTTGCCCCCGATCGAGGCCAGGCCGAGACGAAGCTGGGCATGATAAGCGCCGAGGAGAGCGGTAAAGGGCTGACTCCAACGCCTGGGGTCCTCAGACATCCTTCCGAAGTACTCCTGGAAGGTAAAGTGGATCTTATGATAGTCACCGCCGGAGGCCACAATCCGAGCCAGAGAATCCAAAACGGCGAAGTTGGCCCCATGGTAAGGAGACCACTTTGACAGGTAGGGATCATAGCCATAGGCCATCATCGACACCGCGGAAGATCTCTTTCCTGAGACAGGAAGCTTGGCGACCATGGACTGGGTCTCGGTCAGCTGGTACCTGCCCCCGAAGGGCATGAATACGGATCCTGTCCCGATTGAGCCGTCAAAGCGCTCTACCAGCCCCTTCTGGGAAGCCACGTTGAGATCAGACAAAAGGGCCAGCCATGCGGCCCTGACGTCATTTGCCTCCAGGGCCTCACGAACCGCGGAGACGGCGATCTTCTCCGTGTAATTATCCTTTTCCTCAGGTAAAACCACCTCGACTGAGGTCTCCTGATGAGCCCCATTGGTGTTCAAAAAGGCCCTGGACAAATCGACAACCTTCTTCCCTCTCCACCGGAGGACCAGGCGGGGAGAGGAAGTGACCACAGCGACCTCGACAGCCTCCAGATTCTCCTCAGCGGCGTAGGCCAAAAAGCGATCGACATTCTCGGGAGCGACAACGACCGCCATCCGCTCCTGGGACTCGGAGATGGCCAGCTCGGTTCCGTCCAGGCCAGCGTACTTCTTGGGGACAAGATCCAGATTGATGTCAAGGCCGTCCGCCAGTTCCCCGATAGCAACAGATACGCCGCCGGCTCCGAAGTCATTGCATTTCTTGATGATGTAAGAGACCTCCTCCCTGCGGAAGAGACGCTGCAGCTTGCGCTCGGTGGGAGCATTTCCCTTCTGAACCTCGGCTCCGCACTCCTGGGTGGACTCTGTATTGTGGGCCTTGGAGGATCCGGTTGCGCCGCCGATTCCATCGCGCCCGGTCCGGCCTCCCAGGAGGATGATCCTGTCTCCCGGATCCGAGTTCAGCCGCTGGACAGCCCGGCGGGGGGCAGCCCCCATGACGGCTCCGATCTCCATGCGCTTGGCCACATAGTCCGGATGGTAGATTTCCTTGACATAGCCGGTGGCAAGTCCGATCTGATTGCCATAGGAGGAGTAGCCCTGAGCCGCCTCCCGGACGATCTTCTTCTGGGGCAGCTTGCCCTTTAACGTCTCTTTGACCGAGACCGTGGGATCGGCGGCGCCGGTCACCCGCATGGCCTGGTAGACATAAGTGCGGCCCGACAGCGGATCTCTAATGGCTCCGCCCAGACAGGTGGCCGCGCCGCCGAAGGGTTCAATCTCCGTGGGGTGGTTGTGGGTCTCGTTTTTGAAGTTGACCAGCCACTCCTCCGTCTGTCCGTCCACCTCAATGGGAACGACGATGGAGCAGGCGTTGATCTCATCAGACTCCTCCTGGTCGGTCAGAAGCCCCTTTTTCTTGAGGATTTTGGCCCCGGCCAAAGCAATGTCCATCAGACAGACGAATTTGTCATCTCTGTCCTGATAGAGAATCCTGTAGTTATCCTTATACTCGTCGAAGGTCTTTCGGATGGGCTCCGCATAGAAGCCATCGGGAATCTTTACATGCGTCAGCTCCGTGGAGAAGGTGGTGTGGCGGCAGTGGTCGGACCAGTAGGTGTCCAGGACACGGATCTCGGTCATGGAGGGATCCCTCTTCTCCTCCTCGGCGAAGTAGGTCTGAATCCAGAAGAAGTCCCTGAAGGTCATGGCCAGATTCAGTGACTCATAGAGTTCCCTGAGGGGCTCCTCCCCCATATTTGAAAACCCATGAAAAACAATGACATCGTCCGGCTCTTTATACTTGATATCGAGAGACTGGGGCTTGTCGTCTGCGCACTCTCTGGAATCCACCGGGTTGATACAGTGGTTTTTGATCTCTTCCAGTTCTTCCGGGCGGATCTTTCCCTCTATGATGTAGGTCGTGGCTGTGCGTATGATGGGCTCTTCATCCTCATTTAAAAGCTTCAGACACTGCTCGGCGGAATCGGCTCTCTGGTCAAACTGTCCCGGAAGATACTCGACGGAGAACGAGACGCCGGTCTTGTCAAAGGTCTCCTCGTAGACATCGTCGACGGGCGGCTCAGCAAAGACAGTCTTGACGGCCTGCTGATAGACTGCGTCAGAGACGTTCTCAAGGTCATAGCGGATCAGAATGCGAACCTTGTCCACAGTCCGAATCCCGAGATAGCTCTTGATCTCCGCTTCCAGCTCCCTGGCGGCAACAGCATAGCTGCGCTTCTTCTCCACATATAATCTTCTGACAGCACCCATGGATAATCCCTCCGATCCGATTGCTCCGCGCCCCTTTTTCGGCCGCAAAATGCTAAAGAAAGTATAGCATAGGGCTTCTTTGGCCGAATATTATACTTTCTAATTCGAATCATTAGGCTGTATAATAGATTTGGAAGTGATTTTAATTTTTACTTATGATATAAATTTGACGTAAATCGCGCTGACGGCATGAAGCTGTGCTGTCAACACGCAATTTAAGCTGATGATACGAAGCTGTGCCGTCGACACGCGACCTGAACTGATGACGCGAAGTCGCGCTGACGACATGAAACTGTACGAAGCATGAAAAACACCTGGAGTCTGCATATGGATATCAATTACGAGCTATACCGTGTATTCTACTATGTTGCCAGAACCCTCTCCTTCTCTGAGGCTTCCAAGCAGCTCTTTATCTCCCAGTCCGCTGTCTCACAGTCCATCAAGACTCTGGAGAAGAAGCTGGATCAGCAGCTCTTCCTCCGCTCCACCAAGAAGGTCTCCCTGACGCCAGCCGGGGAAATCCTCTTCAAACATGTAGAGCCGGCCATCAATCTGATTATGCGGGCTGAGGACCAGCTCCTGGACGACGCCATTGTCGCGTCCGGTCAGCTGCACATCGCGGCCTCCGACACGATCTGCCGCTATTTCCTGGTCCCCTATCTCAAGAAATTCCATCAAAAATTCCCCGATATCACCATTCGTGTCACCAATGCCACCTCTTTGGCCTGCGCCGACCTCTTAGAGCAGGGAAAGGTGGATCTGATCGTCTGCAACTATCCCAATATGCGCCTGTCTCCCTCCAGTATTTATCACACGGTGGCCAGATTCAGCGACATCTTCTGCGGCAATCCCAATTGCTTTGACCTGTCTTGTCCTATGACCATAAAGGAGATCAACCGCTTCCCCCTCATGACCCTGGAGAAGCACTCTACCACCTCAGAATTTTTGCACAAGCTCTTCCTGCAGCAGCAGATGGAGCTTCTGCCCACCATCCGTCTGGCCTCCAATGACCTCCTGATCGACCTGGCCCGGATCGGTCTCGGCATCGCCTTCGTCCCCGATTTCTGCATCAAAAAAGAGAGCAGAGACCTTGTCATCGTCGACCTAAAAGATCAGATCCCTCAGCGCCAGCTGATTGTCGCCACCATGCCCTCTCTTCCGCTCACGCCCGCTGCCCGGGCCTTCATTGAACTACTGCCAAATCTATCCTCATAAAGCATGGCCATGAGCTGCGGTCCTTCCATCAGCCTCAACACTTTATATCAATTCACGCCTATCTTTGAATGCAGCTGATCCAATCAACCGCTCGGTCATCTTTGCCTGTATTTCTTTTTCATACTTTGCACAAAACTCGTCCTGGCCCAATGTTTTTTATAACTACATCGTTTTCCAACAATGTTTTTTCATAAAATCAGAAATAATAGATATATCATCTCCTTCGTAATACTTTACAAGTAGATTCTTAAATTCCGGAACTTCTTTTTCAGGAATAACTAAAAATCCTCCTCCATGAGATATCAAATAGTGATTAGCAAAAATAACAGATGCTCTCTTATTCCCATCAAGGAATATTTGCGCCTTCATACAATAAAGACATAACCTAATCGCAATATCAATTGTATCTGCATCATCTCCAGTGATTTCTGTTATTTTGTCTTTAATATCTATTTCATCAGGTAATGGCGGTACATAGGATGAGCCGCCTATTGTCACAGGGACACCTCGAATCCGACCTCCCTCTGCAAAGAATCCTTCATTAACAAGCCTTGCAATATAGCTAAGCATATAATAGTCAGATTTACTCGCTATTACATCTTTATCTAAAATAAACTCCCATGCATGTTTTAAATTTAAGATTTTCTGTACATCAGTTGCTGTCATACCACTAACTTTTCCATTATCTATAATCTCTTCTGTTTGTGGAAAAGATGTAGCTACGCCCTCCAACACAGCCTGATCGTAGATATTCATCTTCATATTCACTCTTGCAAATACAATATTATTTACAACATCAACAGACAATTCATCTTCTGAATATCCAGCGGCAGCCAGCTGCTTTTCTATATTTCTAAGTTGTTTTCTTATTTCACGTATTTCTCTGGCATTACGAAGAAGTAAATTATAAAGTTCTTCGGTATACACTCCTACATAAGTTGACGTCAGTTTACCTGCTACACGCTTTCTTATATACAGATACTTTCCATCACCGCGTTCTTTTATTTCAGGTGTGCCATCATAAGGCATCAAATTTAATCTGGCATGAAGGTCAGCACGACTTCTAAGTAATTCTTGTATTTCATTATATTTTATAGCCATGATCTTCACTCCTTTGGGGAACATTCTCTATTATGACTATGCCACTTTGTTCCCCAAAGTTCAATCCTGAAACTGCCCCGGCAATCTCCTGAGACTGGGCAAGATAGCCCAGATTTTCCGCCCGAAAGTCTGCCAGGCTCATCCCTAGCTCCGCGAAAAGCGGCCGATAGACAATATAGACCGCTCCTGATCTTTCTAATCTCTCTTTCTAATCCTTCTCTTTCTGCTCTCCCTCTTCCCGGGGTCTCTTCCTCTGATCCGAAACATCCGTCTGATCCCAAAATTTCCCCACCTGGCTTTCTACCGTCCCGATGCTGACCCTCTGATAATGCTTCCACTCTCTGGGAAAACAATCCTGGTAGTCCCCTCTTAAAAAACGGTCATCCAAAAGGGCGATAATCCCCCGGTCCCACTCTGTTCGAATCACACGGCCGGCCGCCTGCAAAACCTTGTTCATACCCGGATAGAGATAAGCGTAGGCGAAGCCCTCTTTCCTCTCCCGCAATCGAATCCCCTTGGGCAGCCCCTCTGTATCTTCATCGAAAGAGGATCGACTGTCAAAATAGTCCTTTAAGATCCTTGTCTGCCGGTTCACCTGAGGCAGGGGCATGCCGACAATCACCGCGCCGATCAGGCTGTCTCCCGGCAGGTCAATCCCCTCCGAGAAGATCCCGCCGATCACGCAAAAGGCCAAAAGAGTTGACCTGCGCTTCTTTTGGAGCTGACCCAGGAAAGACTCCCGATCTTCCTCAGACATCTCCCTCTCCTGGACTAAAACCTCACAGTCCTCCTGACCAGGCAGCAAAAATTCTCCATAGACCTCCTCCATGAAACGATAGGAGGGAAAGAAGACCATGTAATTGCCCTGTCTCGCATGGCTGATCCTTCTGATATAGTCCGCATAGCGCCGGTAGGTGGCAGGATTGCGCAGCTGATAGCGGCTTGAGACATCTGAAGCAATCACAAGTCCATGCTGTTCTTCTTTAAAAACAGAGTCGGCGTAAACCGCGTAGGGCTGTCGGTCAGCGGACAAAAGATCCTTGTAGTAGCGGATGGGAAGCAGGGTTGCCGAGAAGAAAATGCAGGATCTTGCCAATTCGATCCGTCGCCCCAAAAGTTGGGACGGATCCATACAGTCGAGATGAAGAGCAGCATTTTTCCCAAGCTCCTCCAGGACGATCCGATAGCGCTGATCCAGCCAGTCCGCGACCGTCAGAAAATATCGGATTCGAAAATAGATCTCAAGAATCTGCTCATGTTCATCCAGCCGAGGTCCCTCCTCCAGATAGACGCTGATGCAGGAGACGACGTTCATCAGGGCAAGGACAAAGGAATCAATATTGTCTAAGATCCGGTAATCCTCCAAGTCCCTGGTCCGGTCCGAAAAGAAGCGGCTGCATTTGCCTGCCGCCCTCATTAGCTTGGGATTCTTTCCCTTAAAAAAGCGGCGCAGAGTATGAAAATCCTCCCAAAAGAGGGTCTCTGAGTACATCTGCCTGGCGCGATCCACAAGGTTGTGGGCCTCATCCACCAGGAGGAGATTCTCCTCCCTCCTGCCCTCCCCGAAGAAACGGGTCAGCGACGCGTTGGGATCAAAGACATAGTTATAGTCGCAGAAAATATTGTCACTGAAGGAGGCCAGATCCAGACAGAGCTCAAAGGGACAGACCTGACTCTGTTTTGCGTATTCCATGATGAAATTTCGATCGAACAGGTCCCGCGAGGTCAGGCAGTCGTAGAGGGCGGCATTGATACGGTCAAAATGCCCTCTGGCATAGGGACAATCTTCCGGATTACAGGAGCGCTCCTGGAGCAGACACATTTTGTCCCTGGCCACAATCTCTGTGGTCTTGCCCCGATATCCTCCATCCGTCAAAAGGTGAATGCTGTCCTTGGCCACGCTTCTTGTGACGCTCTTGGCTGTCAGATAAAAGATGCGATCCGCTTCTTTTTCCCCCATAGCCTTGATGGCCGGAAAGAGAACGGACAGGGTCTTGCCCGCGCCGGTAGGCGCCTGGATGAAGAGGGTTTTTCCCCGATGAATACTGCGATAGACGTCCGAGACCAGCTTCTTTTGTCCCGGCCGGTAGGCGTAGGGAAAGTCTAAGGCGCGAATGCTCTCATTGCGAAGCTGTTTCCAATGAAAGCGAAAGTCTGCCCATGGGCGATAGGCCTTGATCTGCTCATCAAACCAACGGCCCAGATCCTCCAGGCCAAAATCCTCCTGAAAACGCCTGATCTGCTCCGTATCCAGATTGGCATAGGTCATTTGAACGCGAATAGCAGAAAGGCCATGCTCCTTCGCAAAGATCCAGGCATAGACCTTCGCCTGCGCCAGATGAACCGACAGGGGACCTTCGAAGACGAGGACATCCTGATACATTCCCTTGATCTCGTCAATCACGGGCAAAGACTCTTCACTGATCTCGCCCCTCTCATCCTGCTCATAGATGATCCCGTCGGCCCGGCCGGAAATCTCCAGATCATATTCGCCCATATCGATTGAGATCCGCAAGGGGACCTCGGGATGATAGGCGCTTGTACCCTGCTTTTGCAGTCTGCGGTGAAGACGGCTTCCGGCCTGCATGGCGGCAAGAGAATCTCTCCCCTGGCTGCGGTCATCGATATCGCCATTTCTCCCCAGAAATTCCACAAGTTCACGGACAGACAGAAGAATCCGCTCGCGCGGTTGGCCTGATTCGATTGTCGCAAGAGCCTCTTCTTTCATCGCTTCCATCACCATTTGATTCCATCGACCTGCGGATAGCCCTGCCCGCTCAATTCATTCGGCTTGTTCCTGTTCTCTCAATGCATTCGCGGATATCCCTGCCAAAAAGGGCAAAAAAAGACCCGGCATCCGCTCGCAATTTTGACTCCTAGCGCACAGCTAGGTGGGTTACCGCACTCTGCTTTTTGCCTTCCACGACAATCGGTGGCCTGGCAGCCGGACAGCTGATATAGGAGTCCCTTTTAAAGTAAATGTAGGTTCAAAATATACGAGTCTGGGACACTCAGGTCAACTTCATACTACTCTATCTCCCCCTTGTCTTCAAGGGGCTTGACATATTCCTTCTTGCCGCATTTGACATATTTCCTCTTGCCGCATTTACCTTCGATTCAACTCCATCCGGCATATTTATACCCCTGCTTCAATCCTTGCCTCAATCGGCATATTCACTCTTGCTTCATTTGTCTGACCTATCCGGAAATGATAAAATCCTAGATATATTTTCAAGGAGGTTCGCCATGTCAGAGACTAATTATTCCCAAATCACCCCCATCATTGAAGGTCTGGCCAAGAAGTCACAGAAAGCCTCTTATATCAACCCGGAGCTCTACAGCACCTACAATGTCAAGCGAGGTCTGCGCGACATCAACGGACGCGGCGTTCTGGTCGGCATTACCGATATCTCCGAGGTCAACGCCACCAAGCGCGTGGGCGATGCCATCATTCCCTGTGACGGCGAACTCTACTACCGCGGCTACAATGTCCAGGACATCGTCAGGAATCAATCCGCCGATAATCACTTCGGCTTTGAGGAGGTCATCTATCTCCTCCTTTTCGGTCAGCTTCCCACAGAGAAGCAATTTACCGATTTCAAGAAGCTCCTGTCTGATTACCGCAGTCTTCCCCCCAATTTCACAAGAGACGTCATCATGAAAAAACCCAGCCAGGACATGATGAATACCCTGGCCAGGTCCGTCTTAACCCTATACGCCTACGACGCCAACCCGGACCAGACCTCTCCGGTCAATGTTCTGCGCCAGTGCCTGCAGCTGATCGCCAACTTCCCTCTCCTGTCTGTCTACGGCTACCAGGTCTATAAGCATTACTACGAAAACGGGTCTCTGATCCTGCACAATCCCAATCCGGCCCTCTCGACAGCCGAAAATATTCTCCACTGCCTGCGGGCCGACTCCAGCTTCTCCCCTCTGGAAGCCAAGCTTCTGGACGTCTGCCTGATTCTTCACGCAGAGCACGGCGGCGGTAATAACTCCACCTTTACCACCCACCTGGTCTCTTCCTCCGGTACAGACACCTACTCCGCCATCGCGGCGGCTCTGGGCTCCCTCAAGGGGCCCCGTCACGGCGGCGCCAATATCAAGGTCATCCAGATGTTTGCGGACATGAAGAAACAGGTCAGGGACTGGACAGATGAGGGAGAGGTAAAGCAATATTTGAGTGACCTTCTGGACGGAAAGGTCTTTGACAAAGCCGGTCTGATCTATGGCCTCGGTCATGCCGTCTATTCGATCTCCGACCCCCGCGCCATCACCTTCAAGGGCTTTGTCGAGAAGCTCTCCAGAGAAAAGGGTTACGAGAAGGAGTATGCCCTCTATCAGCTGGTCGCGCGTCTGGCGCCGGAAGTCATTGCGGACAGGCGCAAGATCTACAAGGGCGTCTCTCCCAACGTCGACTTCTACTCCGGCTTCGCCTACCAGATGCTGGGTCTGCCTGTTGAGCTCTACACTCCTATCTTTGCCATCGCCCGCATCGCCGGCTGGTCCGCCCACCGGATGGAGGAGATCTCATCCGATTCCAAGATCATGCGTCCGGCCTACATGACCGTTCAGCCTCACAGAGATTTTGTACCCATGGAAGACCGCGAGGAAACGTCTCTTCAAGAGGACTGATCCGAGCGGTCAAAACGCGCAAGAAAAGAAAAGATTCGGGCATAGTAGTCTTTTCGGATCGCGTCGTCAGCGTTAAAGAGCTCATGCTTGGCATTCTCATAGAGAATCCACTGCGTGTTTTCTGTCTTGCCCGCAAATTCAAAATGCCCGGCAATATCGACGAGCGCGTCATTTCCGGCGCTGAAGAGAAGGATCGGAATATGAATCCGGTCCGCCATCTTCAGCGCTTTTTTTGTCGCCCGAAAGCTGGCGGCAGCCCATCCGCCTGACATCCGATTGGTGTGATAGTGATCGTCCTTCAGGCGCTTTTCAAAGATATAGTTGTAGCGCTTCAAAGACATGGCGCTGCTGCTCTCAAAGGAAGGCTCTCCCGTCCAGGGCTTCGATCCGCGAAAGGGTTCTTTCTCCTGTCTTAGGATCTTGATTTTGGCCCGCAGAAGGGGAATGACAAAGCGAGGCAGGCCATTCGTTTTCACGGCAAGCATGGGAGAGCTGAGAATAGCGGCGTCGAAATCCCCGGCATATTCTTCCAGACAGAGAGCCCCGACCGCGCCGCCCATCGAGTGGGCAAAGAGAATATGCGCCAGGCCCCCGGTCTGAGGCTCTACAATCCCTTCCATGAAGCTGTGAAGGTCCCTCACATAATCGCCGTAATCGTCCACATGCACCAGATCCTCTGCCTCTACCTGCCTGCCAGAGTATCCGTGCCCCCTCTGTTCCAGAAAGAAGACCTCATAACCGGCTCTCCAGTAATACTCTGCCATTTCATGAAATTTGCACCAGAAACCGCAGTAACCGTGAATCATGACAACGCAGGCCCTCGCCTGCCGCGATTTTTCCTGTCTCGCAGTGTAATAGCGCAAGGACAGTCCATCGTATGTCTTGAACTCTCCCTGCCTGACATAATCTCTTCTCCAGCGCAGATTTTCATCAGCCATATAGGCCTCGTAGTCGCTCTCGCAAAGCAGACTGACTCCGGCTGGCAGCTTCCCCGCCGAGCCGTCCCCGGGGCTGGCGAGCAGGGGGCTGGCTTCTGTCTTATTTTTCTTCATAAGGTCTCTTTATCTCATTTCCTCAATCACATTGCGCACCCTGTCCGGGTAGTTGCTGATAATCGCGTCTACTCCCGCCCGGCAGCACATTCTCATGTACTCTTCCTCATTGACGGTCCAGACGTGAACCGCCAGAGCTCTCTTTTTGCAGTCTTCCATGAAGCCCGGAAACTGAATATTGTAAAGGGCCGGATGAAGGGCGTTTACGCCGTATTTCTCCCCGTAAGCCGGCATATCGATGATGCCGTCCGCGTAGAGGAAGCCGAGTCTGGCATGAGGAGCCAGTTCCCTCATCCGGCGGATGGTGTAGTGATTGAAGGAGGAATAGATCACCCGGTCTCCAAAACCGCACTCCTCTGTCAGGCCAAGAATCTTCTCCTCAATTCCCGGATAGAAGACGATGCCGGTCTTAAGCTCAATATTAATCGACAGGTTCGTGGGCGCAAGCAGGTCGAAGACCTGGCGCATGGTCGGGATGGTCTCCCCGGCGAAGGCCCCATTTCCACAGGAGAAATCCAGTGCCTTTAATTCCTCCAGCGTCATATCCTTAATCCAGCCGCTCCCGCTTGAGGTTCGGTCCACCCTCTCATCATGACAGACAACCAGCTCACCGTCCCTGGTCAACTGTATGTCCAACTCAATCCCGTCCGCCCCCAGCTCAGCCGCCTTTGCGAAAGCCGGCAGGGTATTCTCGGGACAGTAGCCGCTGGCTCCCCGGTGTGCCCAGACCAGAGGTTCTTTCTTGCTTCTCATATCCGTATCCGACGGATGATTTTGATTAGACATTGTCCTTCTCCTTATGCGCGTTGGTCTTCTTCCAGAGGTCCTCGTAGTGAAATCCTGTCACCCTCTCCAAGACGGCCTTCTCCTCCTCGGTCGTCTGACCGTCCTCTTCGGCCGCTTGATCGTCTTTCTCGCTCATCTGATCGTCTCTCTCAGCCGAATCGCGACCTGACCCATTTGCGCGACGATCTGCCCCGGATGCATCACTGTCCCCTTCACTTGCCTGGCCATCCTCCTTCTGTCTTCTGGCAATCTCCCTCTTTACTATGGCAAACTCTTTCTTTCCGATCGGGAAGATCCAGGCAAAGATCAAGAGCAGGGTGATCAGAATCGCGGGAAGGGCAACGAAAATTGCGGCAATTCCCCTCTGGGTGGACAGGGCCTGGCGCATCCCGGACTGGGCAATCTTTCCGTCATAGCCCGCCAGAGAAATCAGAATTCCAATCAGCCAGACAGACAGGCCCGCGGAGA
The DNA here is from genome assembly GCF_000524295.1 of Shuttleworthella sp. MSX8B. NCBI lineage: Bacteria > Bacillati > Bacillota > Clostridia > Lachnospirales > Lachnospiraceae > Shuttleworthella > Shuttleworthella sp. MSX8B. The sequence continues at coordinate 22,766 of NZ_JAQT01000030.1, read as the reverse complement.
TCTTCCTGGCGAAGGTCGCCATCCCCGAGACAATACCCGACCTGCTGGTCGAGGTGATCAGTTCATCGACATCCGCCATATCCGCCAGAATGGCAAAGATACTGGTCAAGGTTGCCGCGTTGCCGATTCCAATTCCGGCAGCCAGAAGTAAAATCGGGACAATGGGGGCATTTTCATAGGAGAAGAAAACCAGTCCCAAGGTACATACCAGGCGAATCGGAGCGCCGATGAGAAGGGCGGTTCGCTTGGAGATCCTGGACATGACCGGAGAAAAAGCCAGCATACCGACCAGCTGAGACAAGAGAAGAACCCCCATCAGCATGGTCATATAGCCCTTGGCATAGCCATTGATCACATCATCCACATAGTAAAGAGCCATGCCCGACACAAAATCCATGGCGCATTGGCCGGACAGATAAATTCCGATAAATATGCGAAAGGACCTGCTCTTAAAGACAGACGCCGCCTCAGAGAAACTGTCGGAGAGTCTGGTTTTCACCGGCGGCTTTAGCTTCTCCCAGCTGCCGAGAAAGGTAATTACGCATGACAGGCCAAAGAGAAATCCAAACAGAATCCCCACCTTCAGATAAAGTCCGGTATTCAGCGTATCCTTAATGACAAGGGTCGGAACCAGACCCGACGCGATGGCGCCCAGGGTTGACCAGATCATCCGCAGGCTGGAGAACTTGGACCGGACCTCGTAGCTGTCGATCATGTCGGGCAGAAGCCCGTTGTAGGGAACCATGATCACAGTAAAGGCGGTTGAAAAGAGGCAGTAGATCAGCACATAGTAGAGAAATAAGGCCGTCGTATTCTGCGTCGGTATGGTCGTCCAGAGCAGAATGAAGGTAATCCCGGACAGGATTCCGCCGACTAAAATATAGAGCCTCTTCGGCCCTATGCTCGACCTGGTCCGGTCCGTGATATTTCCCATCATGGGGTCTGTCACCGCGTCCCAGACCTTGCCGATCATGGGAATGGCACCCGCCAGGGCCGCCGGGATTCCCAGCGCCTTGGTCAGAAAGATCAGAAAAAAAGTGTTGATGATGACAAACGCGCCGCCCCCGAAGAACTCAGCCATTCCATAGACCAGCCCCGCTCTGACGCTGGTTCCCCGATACTTCCCCGCGATTTTCTCGTCCATTGAAAAATCCCCCTGTCGATAAATATGATGATTTATTTTATCACATCTGGATTTGATATGATGAGTATTGCAAATCACAATCACAAGCGATTCTCTTACAGCAATCCTCTTGCTTTCGACGATATCCATTCCCTATTAGACAGACTTGAAACTCGCACTCATTAGAAACACATTTCGCCTGTAGCACCCCTAACAATGGAGCGGGCTCCGATCGGATCCCGCTCCAACATTCGACATAAAACTTTTCATTTCCCCAGTTTATTTCCCCGAGTCTATTTTCCGGTCAAACTTCCGTCTTTCTAATTCGCCATCCCCTGATCCGACAGATCAGCTGTCCTATCGCAAACCCAGTGAGAGAAATGACCAGAATAAATATTGTTGTTGTCAAATCCGGCATATTCCAGTTACCCGTCACCAAGTACTGCCCCAGGAAAACAGTCAGGCTCATCAACAGCAAATACATCAGGCAAAAGACAAAAGGCCAGATCCATTTCCAGATGATATTCTTGAGCCCGACCAGGAAAGAAAGTACCAGTGTCACTGCTGGTAAAATAATCCAAATGAACCCGAAATTAAATGCCACGATCCCCTCATAGTGAAAAAATATCCAATAGAGAATCAATGAAGCACTCCAAACAATGAGGTAAGTAATCGGAATCATCCACCCCTTGAGACTTCTCATAATCCCCACCTTTCTATCACTGTTGATCCCAAAAACTACTCATCTACAAAAAGTAAACTTGACGTATAGAACTTATATTTTCTTGAATCAAGCTCTATTTTCTTTTCCTTCAGCAACTGAAAATTGTCCATGGAATATAACCGTATGCCATTTTCATTTGCAACAACAAAGCGCTTTCCGCTGATGCCTGTTAATGTGAGCGGTGTTCCCAGGTCAACTATTTTTTCGCTGTCCTTCCCGTCCCAGATGGAAATACGTCCTCCTTCATTAACCACCGGGTCATAATGTGTAAAAATAAATCGATCTCCTGCCCTGAATATATCAAAGACATTGCCCTCTTCAGAGTCAAATTTTTGAATTTCGTATGTTGACTTGTTAATCTTGAGAATCCTTCCTATGCTGTTATCATAAGAATCATGACTCACTGTCACATACAAATACTCTTGATCATCCAGAGCTTTTCCGGATGTCATTCCATACTCCGACAGATCAATCTCCTTTTCCATTTGAAGGTCGGGGGTAAAGATACGAAGCGTCGTTAAAAAACGATCCGGATTATCAGGATCATATCTCATGGAAAAGCAATACAGTTTATCGGAAGCTGCCGTAATTTGGTTAAAAACTTCTCCTTCTCTTTCAAACTTCTGACTCTGTTGGCTTAATGTATGATACCTTTCAAGTGTACTCACCCCGTTCCTTGTGTTGATCGCATATACATTTTCGCCGATGCACTCAGTGAAATTTAAGGCGATATTCGAAAAAGGGTACTCCTGTATAGACAGGTCATTCTTGTCAATACTGATCACCTTTCGTGTATCCTTGCGATTATCCAGGCCTTGCGGAATCATATAGATTTTACCGTTTTTTACAATTTGCTGAGCAAAATGAGACCCTAGCGCTGCATAGTGCAATTTTTGAATTTGATTGTTTCCCAAGTCGGCGTCAAACCATAATATTTTAGAATCATATGCCTGCGCTGTCGTTACAACAAGACCGATTGCCGCCTTATCTCGATCTATTTTGGTATTCTCACTGCCACACGCTCCAAAAAGCAGAGAAAGCAAGAGAAGCATTCCTATGATTTGGCATCTACGGATGTGGGGTGTTTTCAAAACACCCCGCATCCTTCTTTTGACTCTACTTCTCATTTGATCCATTTCTCCTCTCCCCTTCAGAATGAAGGATCAAACGATGACTCCTCTTTTTGGCTGTTTCTGTTAATTTTTTAACCTGATTTACTTATAGCATGTATCACAGGCTTTTACTATTCATAAAAGATCATGAAAATCAGACTCATTTTTTGTGCAGAAGATATAGATTGTATTATTTTTAATATATCGCAATTATTTTCCTATATTTTTTGTGATTTCATTTTTTTATCTGTATCTTATGGATTACATTTTAAAATCCAGGGGCGAGCGCCCCTGGATCTTATCCTGAATTTTCTAAAATTTTTTTACTCCCTCTCTCAGTCCCCTGCTAAACCAGAGATAGACGATCAGTAGAGCGAGCGCGAAAGCGACGGCAATATAAGCCGGAAAATGAATCAGCTGATAGAGAATCAGAACCAGGCCAAAGACCATGCAGGCGATTGATAAGATTCGAACCCTGTCGGACAGATAATCGGCCAGCCCCTCCATATCCTGAATCTTGTATAGCTCTGTGGCTGGAATCAAAAACTCAGAGACCTTCTTCTCTTCTCTCATCCGCCCGGCCAGAGCAAACAGATAGATGCCCAGGCCGACCAGGACCAGGGCCAGTATCCAGATAATCAGGGCCAGCTGCCCCTGGCGGATCCCCGCGGACATTTACTTATCCTCCAGCATCTGATCCATGGTATGCCAGCCTAAAACAGCGCATTTGACCCTGGCCGGCATATGGCTGACATCCTGCAGGATACCTGCCTCCTCCAGCTCTTCTCTCTCCGCGTCGGTCACCTTGCCCTTGATCATCCGCAGAAAAATCTCAGACAGGCGTTTCGCCTCTTCCACGGACTTTCCGATAATCAGATCCAGCATCATATCCGCGGAGGCCTGGGAGATAGCGCAGCCGCTCCCCTCATAGGCCCCGTCTAAGATCTTGCCGTCCTCGACCTTGAGGCTTAGAACGATGTCGTCGCCGCAGGAGGGATTCACTCCCTCCAGACTCATATTGGCGTCCGGCAGGGCGTGCTTATGGATGGGGTTCATATTGTGGTCAGTCAGAATCTCATTGTAGAAGGTATTATTCATTGCCATAACCCATTTCCCTCCTGATATCCGCAAGGCAGGTCAAAAAGCGGTCGACGTCCTCTCTTGTATTGTAGAAGGCCAGCGACGCCCTCGTGGTAGACATAAAGGCAACCTTCTCAGAGATTTTCGTCAAATGCCTGTGCAGGGGCTGGGCGCAGTGGTGACCGGCCCTGACACAGATGCCGGAGGCGTCGAAGATCGCCGCCACATCATGGGGATGAACGCCGTCAATGGTGAAAGTCACGATGCCGTGATGATCTGTCGGATCTTCAGACCCCAGAATGTGGACATGGGGAATCTTCTTCATCCCCTCCATCATGTAGACGGACAGGTCTTCTTCCCTGCGCTGAATGGTCTCAAAGCCGATCTTATGGTAGTAGTCGATGGCGGCCGCCAGGCTGACGGCGCCGCCGGCATTGACCGTCCCGGCCTCAAACTTATGGGGGATCTCCGCGTAAGTGGCGCCCTCGCGGGTCACATACTCGATCATCTCTCCCCCGGTCATAAAGGGGGGCATCTTCTCCAGGAGTTCATACCTGGCATAGAGGACTCCGATTCCCATGGCTGACAGCATCTTGTGTCCGGAGAAGGCAAGAAAGTCGCAGTCCATCTCCCTGACATCAACCGGCATATGAGGGACCGACTGAGCCCCATCGCAGACATAGACCGCCCCTGCCTCATGGGCAATCCTTGCATATTCCCCGGCATCGTTGCTTCTCCCAAAGACATTGGAGACCTGACTGATCGCCACGATCTTCGTGTGCTCATTGACCAGCTCTCGCAGCCTCTCTGGATCCAGTTTTCCCGTGTCATCGCACTCAAACCAGACCAGCCTGGCCCCGGTCGCCTGGGCGACTCCCTGCCAGGGAAGAATATTTGAGTGGTGCTCCGCCACAGAGAGAACGATCTCATCTCCCTCTTTCAGGAAGCTTCTCCCGTAGGAATAGGCGACCAGATTCAGGGCTTCGGTGGCGTTTCTGGTAAAGACAATCTCCTCGGGGCGACCGGCTCCGATGAAGTCAGCCACCTTGGCTCTGGCCCCCTCGTAGGCGTCCGTTGCGTCGATGGACAGTTGATATAATCCCCGCAGAGGGTTGGCATTGCGCTTTTGATAGAAGCCCAGGTCCGCCTCTAATACAGACTGGGGCTTCTGGGTCGTCGCGCTGTTATCCAGATAGACGATATCTCGATTCGCCAAAAGCGGAAAGTCCGCGCGAATCCTCTTCTCCTCATCGGTCATAAACTAACCTTCTCTCTGATCCAAAACCGCCAGGATATCCTCCCTGGTTTTCTGATCTTCTATCTTGGAGGACACCGCCTCGATCTTAGCCCTTGACATCATCTGATAGATCTCATCCAGGCTGAGCCCGCGGGACTGCAGATAAAAGAGCAGGCTCTCATCCAGCTTTCCGATCGAAGCGCCGTGGTTGCCCTCCACATCTTCCTCCTGACAGAGGATGACAGGGATGGTCTGGTTGACGACATCATCGCTCATGAGGAGGACTTCCTCCAGCTCATTTCCGGTTGCGCCCTTGGCGCCCCGGCGAAAGTCAATAGTTCCGCGGAAATTCTTCCGGGCATTGTCCTCCAGGACACCGGACACCTTCATGACCGTGTCTGTCTTCCTTCCGGTGTGAATCGCAACGTAATTCATATCGAGACTCTCGTCCTGGCCGATCAAATAGGCAATCTCTGTACTGACACTCGAGGACTCTCCCTCCAGAGCGGAGTAATTGCCATAGCAGGACTGTCCACCCAGAATCACCTGGGTCAGCTCAAAGCGGGCAGAATCAGCGAGCTGACCGCCCAGGTCGAAGAAGACCCGCAAGCCCTGTCCCGCGGATTGAACCGTAACCAGCTTCAGAACGGCATGCTTCTGAATATCATACTTGATCTGGACAAGGGCATCGCCCTTCTGATCCTTTAGCGCGTGCAGGTTGACGATCACAGTCGCCTCAGAATCGTGGGCCGCGTGGATCTCCAGCTGGTTGCCCGTGGCCTTTCTTGCGCTCAGATCCATCTCTACGCGGGCCGGCTGCACAAAGTGGTCTCCCTCAGGGATCGTGATCAGTCGGCTTGTCTGGCGGACTGTCTCAAATGCCCTGTCAAGATCATATCCCAGACCTGTCCGGACCTGCGGCAGCCTGGAAGCAGACGCGACGTAGCCTCCCATTCCCTCGGGGAGAAGGAGGGAAAAGGCCGCGTCCGATGAGACAGCCACTTCTTCCGCCCTGATCTCGTTCATCTTCAGCCAGTTCCAGGTGGGGGAGGGAATACGGTTGACAATTAAGTTCATCTTCTCAGTCATTTGTCATTCCTCCTTATCCGATGGCCCCCTTCATCTCAAGCCGGATGAGGTTATTCATCTCAACCGCGTACTCGAGAGGAAGCTCCTTACCTACATTGTCAGCGAAGCCGGATACGATCAGAGCTCTTGCGTCCTCCTCCGACATGCCCCGGCTCATCAGGTAGAAGACCGTCTCATCGGAGATACGGCCGATCTTGGCCTCATGTCCGATATCCGCGTCTGCCGTGCGAATATCCATAGCCGGAATGGTATCTGATCTGGAGATGTCATCCAGCATCAGAGAAGCGCAGGAGACAGAAGCCTTGGCTCCCTTAGCTCTGGGAGTCACATTGACCGAAGACCGGAAGGTGGAGATGCCGCCGCTCTTGGAAATCGACCGGGTATTCACATAGGAAGAGGTGTTGGGCGCGTTATGCACTACCTTGCAGCCCGTGTCCAGATTCTGCCCCTTTCCGGCAAAGGTGACGGAGGTGAACTCGCTTCTAGCCCCCTCTCCCACCAGATAACTGGAGGGATAAAGGTAAGAGACGTGAGATCCAAAGGATCCTGAGATCCACTCGATCTTGCCCCCCTCTTCCACCCTGGCCCGCTTGGTATTGAGGTTATACATGTTCTTGGACCAGTTCTCAATGGTGGAGTAGCGCAGGGTCGCGTTCTTGCCGACATAGAGCTCGACGCAGCCCGCGTGGAGATTGGCCACATTGTACTTGGGCGCGGAACAGCCCTCAATAAAGTGCAGATAAGCCCCCTCATCCACAATGATCAGGGTGTGCTCGAACTGACCGGCTCCGGCTGCGTTTAGGCGGAAATAGGACTGGAGGGGGATCTCCACGGAGACGCCGGGCGGGACATAGACGAAAGAACCCCCGGACCAGACCGCCCCGTGCAGAGCCGCGAATTTGTGATCGGTGGCCGGAACCAGTTTCATAAAGTGATCCCGGATCATCTGGGCATAGGGGCCGTGCAGGGCAGACTCCAGATCCGTGTAGATTACGCCCTGGGCGGCAACCTCCTCGCGGACATTGTGATAGACCAGCTCGGAATCATACTGGGCGCCCACTCCGGCCAGAGACTGCCGCTCCGCCTGGGGAATCCCCAGCTTCTCGAAGGTGTCCTTGATATCCTTTGGAACCTGCTTCCAGTCCTTGACCATATGGTTGTCCCTGGGACGGATGTAGGTGACAATATTGTTCATGTCAAGCCCGTCGATTGATGGACCCCACTGCGGAAAAGCCGTCTCCTCGTATATCTTCAGACAGGACAGGCGAAATTCGCGCATCCAGTCCGGATCCTTCTTCTCCTCAGAGATCTGCTCGACAATGGCGGGGGTCAGACCCTCCTCGACCTTATAGGCATCCTTCTCGTCATAGCGGAAGTCATACAAACTGCGATCAATATCGTCTACGTATGTTTTCTCTTTACTCAAATCAGGCCTCCTTGGGAAGATACTTCTCAAAGCCGTTCGCATTGATCTCATCTACCATAGAGGCGTCTCCATTGGCGACAATCTGCCCGTTGACCAAAACATGCGTCGCATCCACCTCAAGAGCCTCTAAAATACGGGTAGCGTGCGTGATAATCATCAGGGCTCCGCCGACAGAATTCTTGTATTCCTCAATCCCCTTGGAGACAATACGAACCGCGTCCACATCCAGGCCGGAATCGGTCTCGTCAAGGATCGCCAGAGAGGGCTTTAGCATGAGAAGCTGCAGGATCTCAGCCTTCTTCTTCTCACCGCCCGAGAACCCGACATTGAGATCTCTGTCCGCGTAAGAGGGATCCATCTCCAGGATTTCCATGGTCTTGGTCAGATCTTTCTTGAAGTCCCAGAGACGGATATGCTTGCCTGTGCGATTCTCCATCGCCGTGCGAATGAAGTTGGACAAGGTGATTCCGGGAACCTCAATGGGATTTTGGAAGCTGATAAAAAGCCCTTTTCTGGCTATCTTGTCCGCGGGCTCCCCGGCAATCTCCTCTCCATCAAATCGGATGGAACCGGATGTAATCTCGAATCGGGGATCTCCCATAATGGTTGACCCCAGGGTCGACTTGCCTGCCCCGTTGGGTCCCATGATGACATGGGTCTGTCCGGCGCCGATTTGAAGGTTCAGACCATGCAAAAGCTCCTTGTCCTCAATGCGGGCATGCAAATCCTGAATCTCGAGAATATTGTTTGCCATGATAACCTCCTTAAAGCAGAGCCATATTCTCTCTCTCTGCTGTCTCTCTGATTTACGGCTAAAATTATATGGCAGAAGGGTCATCATCACTGTTGCAGTAACAACATTCTGATTTGATTTCAAACGCTTTTGCCCCTTTAGACCACACTGCGCCCTATTATAGCGTAATTCCCAGCTGACTGACAACGAATTAACGGCAGAATCCACGCTGATTAACAGTAGAGTCCACGCTGAAATGCACGGCGAATTACACAGGGGAAATGCACGCACCAAAACTTTTCAATGTAAACGCAACAGCTTGTTACATTTACTCTGGAAGATCTCTGTGTTGCAGTTAGTCTGACAGGTGGCTTATCCATAGTGGCGCACATCCTATGATCATGAATAAAGGGCGAAAGGACCAATGGTCCCCCGCCCCCTGCCATCACTTTCATTTTCCAAGTTTCGATTCTTCCGGTCTATGAAAAAAGTCTGCCGACTTCCTCGGCGAACTTACCCATATCATAGGTCGGCTCATATCTGCCGATGACATTGCCATCGCGGTCAACAAGAAACTTGGTGAAGTTCCACTTGATATCCGGATTCTTCTTATAATTCCTGTCCATCTTTAAAAGCAGGGCGCTCATTGCCAGAGCCTTCGGCCCCTTCCCAAAGCCCTCAAAGCCCTTCTGACTCTTCAGATAGCGATAGAGATCCAGCTGATGATCCCCATTGACCTCAGACTTCTTAAACTGCTCAAACTGCGTGTGGTACTTTAACTGGCAGAATTCGTGAATCTCCTGATCCGACTCAGGCGCCTGACCGGCGAACTGATTGCAGGGAATATCAATGATCTCAAGGCCCTGCTCATGGTACTTCTCATAGAGAGCCTCCAGGGGCTCATAGTGTGGGGTGAATCCGCAGCCGGTGGCCGTGTTGACGATAATCATGACCTTTCCCTTGTTCTCAGCCAGGGAAAACCTGCTTCCGTCCGCTCTCTCAAGTTCATAATCATAAATGCTGGCCATAGGAACTCCTCTCCTGATTTCAATCTTTCGTTTACGATGACTTAATTATATTGTGCTCAATTTATTTTGTCAAGCACGGATTACTTTATCATAAAAAAATGTATAGATTCATTTTGCATGTTACATAAAAAATGCTCGGATTCGCTTTTTATAAAAGTACACAGATTCACATCTGTAAAAAATCCCGCTCACGGGGAGCGGGATTTCTGTGCCATACCCTCATAAAGTCGAAAAACACATAAGAGGGCTTGTCTTCTTTTGGTGCCTGTTCATGCGATGCACAGGCCGGAACCTAGAGTCCCAGAAAGCTGCATACCACCTGGTCCATCTGTTCGGGCTCACAGACGGTGTCATGGCGGATGGGAGCCGCCAAAATATCAGAGACAGCCCTTGGAACGGGGCAGCCTGAAATCTCAGACAGGGGGCCGATCAGATCAAAGTCCTCCACATTCGCGTACTTGGGATCGATCGCCGTCATGACGGCGTGAAGGAACTTGTAGGGTGACGCGGTAGAGGCAATCACTGTCTTTGTCTCATCCGCTGTATCCACCTTGTACTTGCCGTAGACAGAAGCAGCGACGGCAGTATGTGTATCGATGACATAACCGCAGGTCTGGTAAATTTCACGGATGGCCTCTTCTGTCTGGTCCTCATCGGCGTAATTGCCGTAGAAATCCCCGAGCTTCTGTCTCATTTGATCCGTGATCTCATAAATCCCCTTCCTTGCGAGTGAGTCCATGAGCCCGGCATTGACGATGTCGGATTCTCCCGCGATCTCATAGATCAGACGCTCCAGGTTGGAGGAGATCAGAATATCCATAGAGGGCGAGTTCGTCACCTGAAAGGGACGGTTCTTATTGTAGGTACCCGTCGAGAAGAAATCATAGAGAACCCGGTTCTCATTGGAGGCGCAGATCAGCTTCGCGATGGGAAGTCCCGCCCTCTTGGCGTAATATGCCGCCAGAATATTGCCGAAATTGCCGGTTGGGACAACGACATTGATCTTCTCCTTCGCCCCGATCTTCCCATTCTCCAAAAGCTTCACATAGGCGTAGACATAATAGACGATCTGGGGAACCAGACGGCCGATGTTGATGGAATTGGCAGAGGAGAACTGAAAGCCCCTCTCCCGGATCTTCTCATTTAAGACGGGATCATTGAACATGCGCTTGACCCCGGACTGAGCCTGATCGAAGTTGCCGTGAATACCGACCACATGCGTATTATCTCCCGTCTGGGTCAGCATCTGCCGCTCCTGAATGGCAGAGACCCCATCCTTGGGATAAAAGACAATGATCCTGGTCCCCTTGACGTCCTCAAATCCAGCCATGGCGGCTTTTCCGGTATCGCCGGATGTGGCGGTTAAGATGACAATCTCCCTGTCAACGCCATTCTTTCTGGCCGAAGTAAGCATCAAATGAGGAAGGATGGACAGGGCCATATCCTTAAAAGCGATGGTTTTGCCGTGAAAGAGTTCCAGGTAGTATGCCCCCTGGGCATAAGTCATGGGGGCGATCTCCTCTGTGTCAAACTTGCTGTCATAAGCCAGGGTAATGCAGGATTTTAATTCTTCCTCCGTAAAGTCCGTCAGAAAATGACGCATCACCTCATAGGCGATCTCCTGATAGGTCTTTCCGATCAGATCCTCTGGACTGAAGTCAAATTGGGGCAATTGATCCGGGACATAGAGTCCGCCGTCAGAAGCCAGGCCCTGTAAGATGGCCTGGGAGGCCGTTACCCGATTCAAATGATCTCTGGTGCTCACGTAATGCAGATCCATGCTGTACCTCATCTATACTCGTACAATATCCGTTTTACAAAGAATTATAGGGGTGACAGGCCGCATACGTCAACGGCCGGGCAGGATCAAGGCGATCAAAAACGGAACCGAAGGCGGGCTGAAAGCAAGACACGGATAAAATCAAAAAGAGCTTCTATCAGGGGAATCGAAAGTCAACCTATCGATTGGTATTGATATAGTTGACCAGTCCCTCCGCGTCGATGATCTTCTGCATGAAGGGCGGAAAGGCCTGTCCCTGATAGGTCTTTTTTCTTGTGTGATTGGTGATGAGACCGGAATCGAAGTCAACCTCAACCTCGTCTCCCGCCTCAATATCAGCGGCCGCCTCTTTGCACTCCACAATGGGCAGACCGATGTTGATGGCATTTCGATAGAAAATCCGGGCGAAGGTCTCCGCGATGACACAGGAGACGCCTGCCGCCTTAATTGCGATCGGGGCGTGCTCTCTGGAGGAGCCGCAGCCAAAATTCTTTTCCGCGACAATAATGTCTCCGGTATCGACCCGGGAGACAAAGTCCCTGTCGATATCTTCCATGCAATGCCTGGCCAGATCTGCCGGATCAGATGAGTTCAAATACCTTGCCGGGATAATGACATCTGTATCGACATTATCCCCATACTTAAATACCTTACCGTGTGCTGCTTTCATCTTCTTCTCCTGTCTCAGATCAGATCCGCGGGTCCTGAAATCCTGCCGGTAACCGCACTCGCCGCGGCAACTGCGGGACTGGCAAGATACACCTCGGATGTGACATCGCCCATGCGGCCGACAAAATTGCGATTGGTCGTGGATACGCATCGCTCACCGGCAGCTAAGATTCCCATATAGCCGCCCAGGCAGGGGCCGCAGGTCGGAGTGGACACGACGGCTCCGGCTTCAATAAAGGTCTTTAAATAACCCGCCCGCATGGCGTCCAGATAAATCTGCTGCGTGGCCGGAATGATAATGGCGCGAACCCGATCCGCCACCTTGCGCCCCTTTAGGATTTCCGCCGCCGCCTTCAGATCCGAGAGGCGGCCGTTGGTGCAGGAACCGATGACCACCTGATCAATCGCTATGTCTTCTATCTGATCAATGGTGCGGGTATTCTCCGGCAGATGGGGAAAGGAGACCGTCGGCTTGAGCGAAGACAGATCAATGGTGTATTCAGCGGCGTAGTCAGCGTCCGCGTCAGCCTCATAGACCAGGGGCTTGCGGTCCGCGTGCTCTTTGATATAGGCGAGGGTCTGGTCATCGACCGGGAAAATACCGTTCTTGGCTCCGCCCTCAATCGCCATATTGGCGATGGTGAAGCGATCATCCATGGACAAATACTGTATCCCCTCTCCGTCAAATTCCATGGACTGGTATCTGGCGCCGTCGACTCCGATCAGTCCAATGATATTGAGGATAATATCCTTGCCGGAGATATAGGGGCCAGGCTTGCCGACCAGCTTGAACCGGATGGCCTCAGGAACCTTGAACCAGGCCTGACCGGTCGCCATTCCAGCCGCCATATCGGTGGATCCGACCCCTGTGGAGAAAGCCCCCAGAGCGCCATAGGTACAGGTATGGGAATCCGCTCCAATCACGACATCTCCGGCCACAACAAGCCCCTTCTCGGGAAGGAGGGCGTGCTCAATCCCCATCTGCCCCACATCATAGAAATGACTGATCTTGTGCTGACAGGCAAATTCACGGACACACTTGCAGTGCTCGGCGGACTTGATGTCCTTGTTGGGGACAAAATGGTCCATGACCAGAGCGATCCTCTCCCTGTCAAAGACCCCCTTCGTATCCATGTCCTTCATGACATCGATCGCAACCGGAGAGGTGATATCATTGCCCAATACCAGGTCCAACTGAGCCATAATCAGCTGTCCCGCCTCGACATGATCCAGACCGGCATGCGCGGCCAGGATCTTCTGCGTCATTGTCATTCCCATGCGTCCATCTCCTTGTTTCCCATAAAAACACTGCTATAAATCATATTGCTTTTCTCATGTTAACATCAGAGGGGAAAGAAGAAAAATAGCAGCTTTGCCTGTATTTTATAACTTGAAGTTATGGAAAAGCTGTGTGACAATAGCCTCTGACAGGGATGATACAGGATTGATTCATTGCGCTGGGAGGAAAGTGTCGTCATGGCTGAGTCTTTATCCGGATATCGCATCTTCTATGAAGTTGCCAATTGCAAAAACATTTCAAGGGCGGCGTCTCAGCTCTATATCAGCCAGCCCGCCATCTCCAAGTCCATACAAAAACTGGAGGAGCAGCTGGGAGCCAAGCTCTTTATCCGCTCCTCCAAGGGAGTCCTCCTGACCCCCGAGGGACAAATGCTCTATGAGACTGTTCAGGAAGCCTTCTCATCCCTGGATTCCGGGATTGAGCGCCTGCGCCAGCGAGTATCCATGGGCATGGGTTCTCTTCGTATCGGCGTCTCCTCTACCCTCTGCAAGCATACCCTCCTCCCCTATCTGACGGAATTTACACGCAGGGAACCCAACGTCAGTCTCTCCATCACAACCGGCTCATCCAGAGAGACCTTATCCCTGATCGAGGAAGACAAGGTAGATGTGGGTCTTGTCGGCAAGCCCGAGCGCATGGATGACATTACCTTTGAGCCGGAGACTTGCATTCAGGACTGCTTCGTGGCAGCGCCGGACTACTTAAAGCGCCTGGATCAGGACAGGATCGGGAAGGATCAGATTCTCTCCCGGGCCACTGTCATGATGTTAAACGAAGAAAACATGACCCGTCTCTACATCGACGACTTTCTCCGCCGCAGACAGATCCGGATCAGGGAGACCCTGGATATCTCAGATATGGATCTGCTCATCTCCTTCGCGAAGCTTGGCATTGGCGTCGCCGCCGTCATCCGCAACTTCGTCGAAGAGGACCTGGCAAATCATATTCTTGTGGAGCTTCCCCTGCCCGGAGGCAGGACCATCCCCTCCAGAGAGATCGGCTTTGCCTATAAGAAAAATCACCTGCAGAACCCTGCTCTTGTTAAGTTCCTTGCACTGAAGAAGGAACTGCAGTGATTCCGCCTGCAAGAGTCAAATCAGAAGTTCATTCATTTGATCCATTTATTCTTCTCCATTCATTAGTAATGAAGAAAATGGTAGATGATATAAGCCGCCATCGCACACATCCACAGGACAAAAAGGATTAAACTGATCTTACGATGCTTTTCATAAAAAACTGCGCATGTCAGTCTTTCTTTATGCACATGGCGGCGCTCAAAAAGAGCGGGTTCCCAAAGGAACCCGCCCCGGCATTCAAGACATATGGTCTGATAGAGATCAGTTGTTAATGAGCTTATCGCTCTCGTCGTTCCAGCTGTAGAGCTTGCGAATCTCCTTGCCGACTTCCTCGCAGGGATGCTCAGCAGCCTTGCGCCGCATGGCCTGGAAGTTGATCTGACGGCCGGCGGACATATCCTGCATGAACTCAGAGGCGAATTTACCGGACTGGATGTCAGCCAGAACAGCCTTCATATTCTCCTTGACGTCAGGCGTAATGATCCGGGGGCCTGCCTTATAATCTCCGAACTCAGCCGTATTAGAGATGGAGTATCTCATACCGGCGAAGCCTGACTGATAGATCAGGTCTACAATCAGCTTCATCTCGTGGATGCACTCGAAGTACGCGTTGCGGGGATCGTAACCGGCCTCGCAGAGAACCTCGAAACCGTTCTGCATCAGGGCGCAGACACCACCGCAGAGGACAGCCTGCTCACCGAAGAGGTCTGTCTCGGTCTCCGTTCTGTAGGTAGTCTCAAGAAGACCCGCGCGGGCACCGCCGATACCGGCCCCGTATGCCAGCGCCAGTTCAAGAGCATGACCGGTTGCGTCCTGCTCTACCGCTACCAGACAGGGAGTTCCCTTGCCCTCAAGGTACTCAGACCGAACGGTATGACCGGGGGCCTTGGGAGCGATCATGGTCACATCGACATCGGCGGGAGGAACAATGCACTTGTAATTGATGTTGAAGCCATGAGCGAACATCAGCATGTTGCCGGCCTCGAGATTGGGCTCAATATCCTTCTTATACATATCGGCCTGAAGCTCATCATTGATGAGGATCATAATAATGTCGGCCCACCTGGCTGCCTGGGCCGTGGGAAGCACCTTGAGTCCCTGCGCCTCTGCCTTGGCCTTGCTCTTGGATCCCTCGTAGAGACCTACAACAACATCACAGCCGGAATCTCTCAGATTCAGAGCATGCGCATGTCCCTGAGAGCCATAGCCGATGACCGCAATGTGCTTGCCCTTTAAGAGATCGATATTACAATCCTCATTGTAGAACATTCTTGCTTCTGCCATTTGTCATTCCTCCTGATTAAAATTAGTATTTATTGCCAAACCTCGATTACTCGATGATCGTAACATCATCCGACCCGCGGGACAGGCCCGTCAGACCGGTTCTGGCCAGTTCAAGTATCTCGTATCCGTCAAGCATATCCAAAAAAGCTGCCAGCTTATCCTGCCCTCCGGTAATTTCGATCACCATGGAATCGTGAGTCACATCCACAACTCTTCCCTTGAAGATTTCCGTGATACTGAGCACATTCTGGCGATCGGAATCCTTGGCACTGATCTTGACCAGCATCAGTTCTCTCTGAACGGACGCACCGGTCTCCAACTTTTTGATGCTGATCACATCCTCCAGCTTAGCCAGTTGTTTTCGGATCTGATCCAGGATCAGGCGATCCCCATGTGCAACAATGGTAAGTCGTGTGAAGCGCTCATCCGCGGTGACGCCGGCTGAGAAACTGTCGATGTTGAATCCTCTTCTGGAGAAGAGGCCGGAGATGTGACTCAAGACACCTGAGGTGTTCTCTACTAAAATGGATAATACCTGTTTTCTCATAAGGGTCAGCCTTTCGCCTCAACACGTTATTGAAATCATAGCACTTCGCCCTACCCTGTCAACGAAATACCGGCGATCGCGATATTCCAATCTATTATAGGGTCTATAACCATGAAATCATCTCAGATACATGATCTTTCCAAACCCAGGCCACTGCTGTTCTCTTTCATCTCATCTCCCAATAGAAAGGGAAAAAGACTGCTCACGGGATTTTGATCCGGGTACAAACCCCTGCTTTCATTTTTTTTCTGAATCCTCAAGCAGTTTCTCAACAGAGACCAGCTTGACACAGAGGGCAAAGAGATCTGCTGCCTTAGCCAAATCCTCCACAGAGGGATAGGTGGGCGCAATGCGGATATTGCTGTCAGCGGGATCCCTGTGGTAGGGATAGGTCGCACCGGCACCGGTCAGTGTCACTCCCGCCTTCTTGCAGCGGCTGACCACCTTTTTGGCACAGCCCTCCAGGGTCTCGAAGCTGATGAAATAGCCGCCGTTTGGTACAGTCCAGGAGCCGATTCCCAGGCCCTCCAGCTGCTCATCGAAGGTCCTTTCCACTATTTCGAACTTGGGACGGATGACATCCGCGTGCCTTCTCATATGGGCCCTGATCCCGTCTAAATCCTTGAAATAGCGGACATGGCGCAGCTGATTGACCTTGTCGTGACCGATGGTCTGATTCTTCATCTGGTTCTTGATATCCTCCAGATTATTCAGAGAGGTTGCCAGAGCCGCCACCCCTGACCCCGGGAAGGTGATCTTGGATGTGGAGGCGAATTTGTAGACCATATCCGGGTTGCCCGCCTTCTTGCACTCGTGCAGGATTTCAATCAGCTGATCCTGCCTGTCGTCATAGAGATGGTGCACTCCGTAGGCATTGTCCCAGTAGATCCTGAAATCCTTGGCCGCAGGCGCAAGCCTTGCGAAACGCCGCACCGTCTCATCGGAATAGGAATATCCCTGGGGATTGGAATACTTGGGGACACACCAGATCCCCTTGATCGCCTCATCCTCCGATACGAGTTTCTCAACCAGATCCATGTCCGGTCCCTGCTCCGTCATGGGAATATTGATCATCTCTATGCCAAAGTATTCTGTAATCCCAAAGTGGCGGTCATATCCGGGAACCGGGCAGAGCCATTTGATCTTGTCCAGCTTGCACCAGGGGGTATTTCCCATGACCCCGTGCGTATAAGAGCGGCTGATGCAGTCGTACATGACATTGAGAGAGCTGTTTCCGTAGATAATGATATTATCCGGCTTGTTCTCCATCATGGCCCCGATCAGTTCCTTGGCCTCCGGCAGCCCGTCCAGAACACCGTAGTTGCGGCAATCGGTCCCATCCTCACAGGTCAGGTCGGAATCGGAATTTAAGATGTCCATGAGTTCCATGGACAAATCAAGCTGTTCCTTGCAGGGCTTCCCACGGCTCATGTTCAGGGAGAGTTCCATGTCCTGATACTTTCGGTAAGCGGCTTTTAATTCTGCCCGCAGTTGCTCCAGCTCCTCTTTTGACATTTCAAGATATGACTTCACTCTAATCTCCTAACTCACGGGATCCGCCGCCGGCCTTTTCCGTATTTCCTTTTATGATTTCTTTCTTTTCCTGCGTCTGTTTCCTGTAACGCCTTTCATTATCCTAGTGGATATCTCCGATGGCAAGTCTAAATTTGTTTTTCTGAGACGAATATTTGTCTCTGTCTCACGGATTCTTTGTGCATTTTTTTGATTCGAAATTGATTTCGAAATCAATTTGACTTTTAAATTGCTAAAAAGTTTCCAAAAGATCAATCCTTGGCGACGATCTGTGTCCCCTTGCCGGACTTGAAAATGGACCGGGCCGGTACGACTCCCCTGACGCTGGAGAGGGGATAGATATTGGAGTGGGGACAGATGACGGTTCCCGGATTGAGGACAGAATTACAGCCGACCTCGACATAGTCCCCCAGCATGGCTCCGAGCTTCTTTCGGCCCGTCTCAATCGTCTCCATCCCGTCTTTCACCAGAACCAGACTCTTATCCGATTTGACATTGGATGTAATAGACCCGGCTCCCATATGGGAGTGAAAGCCAAGGACAGAATCTCCCACATAGTTGTAGTGGGGCACCTGAACCACATTGAAGAGGATGACATTTTTCAGCTCGGTCGAGTTCCCTACCACGCAGTTTTTCCCGACAATGGCCTTGCCTCGAATGAAGGCGCCGGGTCGCACCTCCGTCCTCTCATCAATGATACAGGGCCCGGTGATGTGGGCACTTGGATCTACTGAGGCGGATCTGGCGATCCAGATATTCTCCCCACGCTTTTCGTAGCGGTCAGGATCCAAAGTCGCGCCCAGCTTCATGATGAAGTCTCCGATATCATCCAGAATCTCCCACGGATACTCCCTGCCGGCAAAAATCTCTCCGGCAATCGTCTCTTTTAAGTCGTACATCTGACTGATTTTGCAAGCCTGCATCTTCTCATCCTTCCTTTCCTGACTTTCTGACGGTCTTCTTTTTGACAGCCCTGGTCTTTACGTTTCCTCCCGGTTTTGGATAACTGGCGGCGACCGCGGCAAACTGACTTCCAAGCAAGCTTTGATTTCTCATGGCTTTCACCCGGTCGACGCGCAATCGGATAAAAGCGTCCAGCTTCTTCATGTACTCGTCCTCTGAAATGGTCCCCTCCGCCACATAGGTTAGTCCCTTCTCCCAGCTGGCCGTCAGCTCCGCGTTTAGCATCTGCGGCATAGACGCGGCAATCACATCAAAGACTAGCTCCCCGCGCAGGGTGGGGCTGATGATCTGCGTCTTCTTGTTGAGCGACAGGTAGGAAATGCGGATCAGTTTATTTAAGATTTCCGCTCGGGTCGCGGAAGTACCGATTCCCTGACTCCTGATCTGCGCGCGCAGCTCCTCATCCTCAATCAGCTGACCCGCATTCTCCATGGCCAGGATCAGAGAGCCTGAGTTATAGCGCTTCGGAGGGGAGGTCTCCCCTTCCTTTACGCAAAAAGCAAGAAAGCAGACCGGATCGCCCTTTTTCAGCTTTGGCAGAAGCCTTGCGAGAAGCGCCTGATTCTCCTTGCTGTCCTCCTCCGCGTCGCCTTTTTTCGTCTCATCCTGGCCTATGGCACTCCCCTCCTGCTCTTTCTCCTCT
This sequence comes from Shuttleworthella sp. MSX8B, assembly GCF_000524295.1. Lineage (NCBI taxonomy): Bacteria > Bacillati > Bacillota > Clostridia > Lachnospirales > Lachnospiraceae > Shuttleworthella > Shuttleworthella sp. MSX8B. Next base: position 3,419 of record NZ_JAQT01000030.1, on the reverse strand, counting down.
TTTCGACCGGATCCCCCCTCCTTTTTTTGAAAGGAGTAATGCATCACCTTCAGATAGCCCTCTTCCACCAGGTACTTATCCGAAGCAAAGAAGGACTCCCCCGAAGCGCAAACCGTCAGGTTGAGCTTCTCATAGACTGCCGGATCATAGAAAATCGCCAGGAAACGCCTCACAATGACCTCATAGACCATGGCCGCTCTTCTCGGCATCCGTCCCAGGGCTCCCAGTCCCTGTCCTGTCGGAATCAGAGCGTAGTGATCTGTAATCTTCTTGTCGTCTGTATAGCGGGTTTTGGCAATTCCCTTATAGAGTCCCTGATCCAGGATCTCCTTGACAAAGGTCCGCACTCCCGGAATTCCCGCAAGGCCCCGGATATTTTTGTCTATCTCCTTGGCGACCGCTGTTGACAGAACGCGCGCGTCTGTCCTGGGATAGGTCACAAGCTTCTTCTCATAGAGCTCCTGTATGATGGCCAGCGTCTCATCGGGCGAAATCTTGAAGAGTCTGGAGCAGTCGTTCTGGATCTCAGCCAGATTATAGAGCAGAGGAGGATTCTTCTTCTCCTTCTTCCTGCCGATCTTTTGTATCTTTCCCTTGAGGCTGCAGGGATAATCCTCCTCTTTCTCCGGAGAGAGCGACTTCTTCGGCAGCTGATTCAGCTCCTCGATCAGGCCCAGGGCGTCCGTCCTCTCCTTGAACCCGTTCTCCTTATAGAGGAGGGGAGAATTCTCATAGCGGCTTCCTGGAACAGCCCGCCACTCCAGGCCCTTGAGAATGGCCTGCCTCAAGTTCCCTCTGCCCTGTCCCGTCTGATCTACACCAGGGCTTCCAAGCTCCTGTCCCGTCTGATCTGCCCCAAGGCCGTCAGATCCCTGTCCCATTTGATCTGCCCCAAGGCTGATGGAGCTCTGTCCCGGGGATTCCGGCAAAAGATTTACATCGCCCAGGACCCGATAGAAGGGGGTCTTCACAAAGTCGCGGATCTCCCTCTCTCTTCGAACCACCATTCCCAGCACGCAGCTCATTACCCGTCCCACAGAAATCGAGCTGTATCCTTCCTTGAGCATATTGGCGACAGCGCTCCCGTACTTTAAGGAGAGGATCCTTGAGAAGTTGATTCCCATCAGATAATCCTCTTTAGCCCGCAGATAGGCGGAAGCGGCCAGATGATCGTAGTCGGACTCGTCCCTGGCCTCTTTGATTCCCCGCAGGATCTCCTCTCGGGTCTGAGAGTCGATCCAGACCCGCTTCTGCACCTTGTCCTGGACGCCGGCCTCCTGGGCCACCAGGCGGTAAATATACTCCCCCTCCCGCCCCGAGTCTGTGCAGACATAGATGGTATCGATATCTGACCGGTTGAGCAGGGAAGCTACGATCTGATACTGCCTGGCGGAATTGGGCAGGACCTCATACCGGAAGGTCTCGGGGATAAAGGGCAGGGTATCCATGCACCATTTTTTCAGGCCAGGGTCATAGGCCTCCGGGTAGGACATGGTGATCAGATGTCCCAGGCACCAGGTTACAATCAGATGTTCCCCCTCCAGATATCCGTCTCTTCGGCTGGTATTCTCCCCCAGCGCGCTGGCGAACTCCCGGGCGACAGAGGGCTTCTCCGCGATAAAAAGTGACTTGCCCATGCTATTGATCCCTCTTCTCTTTTGCGGCTGCGTCCCGCATCTGACGGGCATTTTCCAGAACGCTTTCGCTGATCACATCCCCGGAAATCATGCGGGCAAGCTCCCTTACCGTCTCTTCCTCATCCAGCTGGCGGATTCCGGATACTGTCCGCCCGGCCTGCAGGGACTTTTCAATCAGAAAATGCCGGTCCGCCTCGGCGGCTATCAGCGGCAGGTGTGTGATACAGATCACCTGCACCTCTCTTCCCAGGCGGCGCAGCTTACGGGCGACCGCCTGGGCCGTTTTCCCTGAGATACCGGCGTCCACCTCATCAAAAATCAGGCTGTCCACCAGGTCTTCTCTGGCTGCCAGTTCCGTCTTGATAACAAGCATAATACGGCTTAATTCTCCGCCCGAGGCCACCTGGCTCAGTGGACGTGCCTCCTCTCCCGGGTTGGTGGAGATATAGAACTCCGCCTCGTCAATTCCTCCCGCCGTATAGGAGGATGTCTCTGTAAAGCGCATCTGAAAATTGGCGGAGAGAAAATTGAGGGACAAAAGAGCTTCTGATACTCTGGCGCAGAGTTTTTTTGCCGCCTGCTTCCTCCGGGCCGAAACCTGTCTGGCCAGATCCAGATAGGCCTCCTCTGCCCTCGTTAGCCTCTTCTTCAGTTCCTCCTGATAGCGGTCATAATCCTGCAGCTTAAAAAGCTCTTTTTGCTTGTCTTCTAAAGCGGCCAGAATCTCCTCGATGCTTCTTCCGTACTTGGCCTTGAGGTCATTAATCAGATCAAGCCTCTGCTCAAGCGCATAGAATCTCTCCTCATCGAACGCCGCATCCTCCAGATGGGAATCGATTTCTCCTGAGACGTCCGAAATCAGAGACTCGATATCCATCAGGGCTGACAGATAGTCCCCGATCTTGCTGTCATAATCCTCCGCCTGGCGCAGGGAATGAATCGCCTTAGCGATCAGATCCCCGCATGCGGACTCATCCGACAAGAGATGGCGGACCCGATCCAATTCCTCTGTGATCTTAGAGGCGTATTTCATCTTTCGATACTCCGCCTCCAGATTCAGGTCCTCTCCAATCGCAAGCTCGGCTTCCTTGATTTCCTCCACCTCATGCTCTAAAAAGGAGATCTCACGCAGGCGGGCGGACAAATCCAGGGAGGCCGAATCTGCCTCCTTCTTCAGATCGACATAGGCCCGGTAAGCCAGAGACAGATCCCCTTTCAGGCCGTCGATCTCCTCTCCGGCAAAGGCGTCCAAAAGAGCCAGGTGTCTGCTCTTCTTCAGGAGCGTCTGCTGCTCATTCTGACCATAGACATCCAGGAAGGCCTCTCCGGCCCTCTTTAAGGTCTGGGCGGGCAGGGTCTCCCCATTGATCTTAGAGATGGTTCTGCCCGATGAAATGCGTCTTGAAAAGATGACCTGGTCGTCGTAGACAGGAATCTCAAGTTCAGCAAGGACCTGCCTCTGCGCCGGACTGGTCACGGCAAAGACAGCCTCTGCAAGCCCGTCCTCTTCGGGTCTGCGAAGGATCTCCCTGGATGCCTTCTTACCCAGAGCGATCCCCAGGGCTCCCAGGATGATGGATTTCCCGGCCCCGGTCTCCCCGGTCAGGATATTCAGTCCCCTTCCGAAGTGAATTTCCTCCTCCTCGATCAGGGCCAGATTTTTGACATGCAGATCTAAAAGCATGTGTATCCTTTCTACTCTCTTCTCGTCCGCGTCATCTTTGCTTTCCTTTTTCATCCGTATCATCGCGGCTGCCTTCCTCGTCCGCGTCATCTTTGCTT